>CAYUHD010000005.1:0-43564 GCA_964444385.1 uncultured Gammaproteobacteria bacterium | reverse complement strand
GATGAGTTCGAATGCTCTAAATTCATTTCCAAAGATAGTCGCATTAACCTCAATAAGTATCTATATCCTTCAATCTGATCTGTTTCACTTAATGAGGATTCTGACTCAATAATTGACCCAACTTCTTTTAAGTTCTCACAAAAAGCATCCCATTTTTCTTTAAATAAATCAGCCATATTTTTTCTTTTTAATTGATTAAATTTATATTAAGGTTGATGTTTAATCAATGACTAGAAATATATAATGCCAAAGCCACAAGAAAGAGATTTGGAGCAAACAAAGGTAATCTTCAATTCTTGGCTCGAGTCACAATTAGATGGTGCTAATAACATAGATGTAGAGTTATTAGGTGGTCCAGAGAATACAGGTTTTTCTAATGAGACTTTAAGTTTTAATGTTTCATATGACTTAGATAATACAAAAATTGAAACTGGGATGGTTCTTAGATTTTATCCAGAAGGTTTTTTTGTATTTCCTGATTATGATATTTATAAACAATTTTTAATTATGCAAAAATTAGCCAATTATGATATCAAGGTTCCAAGGGTGCTTTGGTATGAGCCCAGTGATGATGTGTTTGGAACATCTTTTTATGTTATGGAAATGGCTAGCGGGGATGCTCCTTCTGATAACCCCCCATTCCATCAAGAAGGCTGGGTTGCAGATTCATCAGAGGAGGTAAGGGAAAAAATCTGGTGGGGTTGGGTGGAGCAAATGGCTAAAATTCATCAGGTAGATATTTCTTATGGCGATTTTGAATTTCTTAATAGACCAAAAATAGCAGAAGATTATCTTGATCAGGAGTTAAATTATTACTTCGATTTTCATGATTGGGCAATGAAGGGAGAGAGTCATCCTGTTGCAGATAAAGCGCGTGAATGGCTCAAAGCTAATAAACCCAAGCCAACTCAAGCTTCGATACTTTGGGGTGACTGTAGGTGTGCAAATATAATGTATACACCTGATGGGCAAGTATCTGCTGTTTTAGATTGGGAAATGGCTGCATTAGGCGATCCTTGTATCGATCTAGCTTGGGGAATTGCTATTGATGATTGCAACTCAAAAGGTGTACATGTTGATCGATTAAGTGGCTTTCCTGGACCAGTAGCAACGATTGCTAAATGGGAAGCCTTAACAGGATTTAGCGCAGATAATTTTGATTATTATAACATTTTAGCTTTATATAAATTTACTGTGATTATGGTTAAAGTCGTTCGTAAATTAGAGCATTATGAAATTATGCCATTAGGAATGGATGCACACATCAATAACCATGTAACACCTATGCTTGAGGCAAAACTAAAGGAGCTATAATTAATGGCAATTTTTTCTATTTCACATTCTGATAGCGGTAAAAAACTCTTAAGTTTAAAAAGCCCTGTCGATCTTTCCCATATTGATAGTTATGAATGCACTTCTTCTGAAGACATATCCACAATAATGACCCAGGCAAAAATTGCTCAAAGTAAATGGAAAGAAACAACATTAAAAGAAAGGGTTGAATTAATGCATAGAGTTGCAGATGTGGTAATCCAGCAACAAGAAAGAATTATGGAAGTTGTCATGAGAGAGACTGGTAAACCAGAGCAAGAAGCTATGTCTATGGAAGTATTCTCAGCAGTAGATTCATTGGTTTTTTATGCTAAGAGAGCTGAAAAATGGCTATCGGATAAAAAAATTAAGATGCATGGTCCCATGCAGTTTTTAAAGAAAACAATTATTACCTACAAACCAAGAGGAGTGGTCGCTGTGATCACACCTTGGAATGGCCCGTTTATTTTATCTATTAATCCTGTAATTCAAGCAATTTTATGTGGCAATAGTGTTGTGCTAAAGCCTTCTGAAGTTACACCTATGTCAGGAGCGTTAGTTCAAGAAATATTTGCCTTAGCTGAAGCGCCTCAACATTTAGTGCAAATAGTTATTGGGGATGGGGAGACAGGCGCTGAATTAATAGACCAGGGTCCAGACAAAATATCATTTACTGGTAGTGTTGTTACTGGAAAAAAAATTGCAGCAAAGTGCGGGGAGATGCTAATACCTTTTAGCCTCGAGTTGGGAGGCAAAGACGCGATGATTGTTTGTTCTGATGCTGATGTTAAAGATGCAGCTAGTGGAGCCGTAGTTGGCTCTTGTATGAATGCTGGCCAGTATTGCTGCGGAACTGAAAGAATTTATGTAATGGATGATATATATGATGAATTTGTTTCTGAGGTTGTTTCAATAACCGAATCATTAATCCAATCAAATGATTGTAAGGGTGATGTGGGCCCAACATTTTGGGATAAACAAGTGGATATTATCGAAGATCATGTTAAAGATGCGATACATAAAGGTGCTAAGGTATTGGTTGGTGGTAAACGCAATCCTAATTATGAAGGTCTTTATTTCGAACCAACTGTTATTGTTGAAGTAACACATGAAATGAAAATTATGAAAGATGAAACATTTGGACCTATTATTTCTATCATGAAAGTCCAATCAGAAGAAGAAGCTTTAATTTTAGCAAATCAGTCTCATTATGGGTTAAATGGAAATGTTTGGACTAAGGATTTAGTTAAAGGACAAAAACTTGCTAAGTCTATTGAAACAGGTGCTTGCTCTGTTAACGACATGGCTATGAGTTATGGTGTTAATGAAGTACCTTTTGGAGGAGTAAAAGAAAGTGGTCTCGGAGTTGTAAATGGAAAGGAAGGGTTGCTCGCTTATGCTCATGCAATGCCAATTATCATTGGAAAAAAATCAGCTTCAGCTTATCCGTATACAGATAAATCATTTAAGCAATTACAAGGAGCTATAAAGATTTTTTGGGGAAATAAAATAGTTAGAAAGCTTTTTGGCTAGAAATAATTTACTTTGGCTTAGCAACTCTTAGATAATTTGGTTTTTCGCCGCCACCATGAACCTCTAAAGCTGCGCCTGTTACCCATTCAGCTAGATTAGAAGCAAAGAACAAACATGCATTGGCTATATCCAAGGGTTTTCCCATTCTCTTCATTGGTATGGTTTTAGCAACATTGTTTATTTCTTTTTTGCTACCGTAATGGACTATTGAATTTTCAGTTTCAATGTAACCTACAATTATAGAATTAACTTTAATTTTTGGTGCCCATTCAACTGCTAAAGTTTTAGTTAAGTTAATAAGTCCGCCTTTTGCTGCTCCATAAGCTGCACTTCCTGGAGTTGGTCTAGTGGCTGTAACGCTTGAGATATTTATGATGTTTGAAGTTGTTTTTTGTTTCATCATAATTTTTGCAAACCTTTGACTAACATTTAAAGGTGCAGAGAGATTAAAATCAATTACAGCTTCATGAAATCTATTAGATGCTGAGATAGCCTTTGATAATGGAGCCCCTCCAGCATTATTAATTAGAACATCGATTGATTTAGAGATTTTTTTTACTTTACTTACAGCATCATCTAATGAATCAATCTTTCTAATATCACATTCTATATATATGGCTTTATTGCCTTTTGCTTGAATGGCTCTTTTAGGTTTTTGTCTTGCAAGTATAAAAACTTTTGCATCAAGCCTTAAGAAAGTCTTAGAAATTTCGGCGCCTATACCCTTGGTACCGCCTGTTATAACTACTGATTTGTTTTTAAAATTTAGCATTTTTAACCTATCTTAATTAGTTTTATTTTTATTTTATTATAGAGTATGTATTTATTAATAAAATTCATAAATTTATTCTTTCTGATAAGCATTGATTGGCTAATTAATTTGTATAATATTTATTAAAAATTAATCAGGAGAAATTCAATGAAAATAGCTATCCTTGGAGGAACAGGTTCTTTGGGTAAGGGATTAGCGTCAAGATGGATTAAAGCTGGCCATAATGTGTTGATTGGAAGTCGTGATTTAAAAAAAGCCAATGAAGCGGCTATAACGCTAGGCTTAAATGCAAATTCAGGTATGTTAAATATTGATGCCGCTAGATCATGCGAACTTGCATGTTTAACTGTGCCATTTGCTCATCAAGAAGCAACCTTGCTAAGTATTGAAAATGCTTTAGATAAAAAAATAATGATTGATGCAACAGTTCCTCTTATGCCTCCAAAAGTCATGAGTGTAGAGTTACCTAGAGAAGGTTCAGCAGCCCTGAAAGCTCAATCAATATTGGGCGATAAAACAAGGGTAGTCTCTGCTTTTCAAAATATATCAGCTGAATTACTTCAAACCGATACAGACATAAATTGCGATGTCTTGGTAACCGGAGATTTTATTGAAGCAAGAGATATTGTGATTTCACTTGCATCAGATGCTGGTCTAACTGGCTGGCATGCAGGCCCACTAAGCAATTCTGTTGCTGCTGAAGCTTTAACTTCAATACTTATTGCGATCAATAAAAAGCATTCACTTGCACATTCTGGTATCAAGATTACTGACCACTAAAAGAGAGAAATATTATTAATTCTATAAATCTCATTGCATTAGAGACATTGCCTCTCATTAATCCAGAACATGATCTATCTGAAGAAATT
This sequence comes from uncultured Gammaproteobacteria bacterium, assembly GCA_964444385.1. Taxonomy (GTDB): domain Bacteria; phylum Pseudomonadota; class Gammaproteobacteria; order Magnimaribacterales; family D2472; genus D2472. The sequence goes on along the minus strand of CAYUHD010000005.1, from coordinate 39,079 downwards.
TTTAAAGCCATAATTACACAATCTATTGAAATTGATGATGGTGATGTAATTGCTATTGCTCAAAAAATTGTTTCAAAATCAGAAAACAGATATTTAGACATTTCTACTCTGATACCTTCTAAAGAAGCAATAGCTTTGTCAAAAAAAATTTCCAAAGAACCAAATTTTATTCAAGCAGTGCTAAACGAATCTAAGCAAGTTGTAAGATATAGGATTGGGGTGTTAATAGTTGAACATAAGCTTGGTTTTATTCATGCAAACGCTGGGATTGATAGATCTAATACAGATCAAAAGAAAGATATTGTTTTACTTCTTCCAGAAGACCCAGATGAATCTGCAAAAAAAATATCAGAATCTTTAGCTCATAGATGTAAAAAAAACATATCAGTAATTATTACTGACACCATGGGCAGACCTTTCAGAAATGGCATAGTGGGATTTACAATAGGTAGCCATAATATTGAATGTATTATGGATGAGAGAGGTAAAAATGATCTTTATGGCAATGAGCTTAAAGTTACCCAAGTTGCAATTGCTGACGAACTAGCAGCTGCTGCATCATTATTGATGGGCCAGGCTGCTCAGAAAAAACCAGTAGCAGTCATTAAAGGTTATAAATTTAAACAAAGTAGGTTAAGCGATTCTAAGTTATTAATTCGTAGCGAAGAAGAGGATATGTTCAGATGAAAAACTATCTCTTGCTATGCGGGGGAGTTGGTGGGGCTAAGCTTGCATTAGGTTTTAAAAATACCCTTCCCGAAAAAAATTTAGCTATTGCAGTTAACACTGGTGATGATTTTACTCATTTCAATCTCAAGATCTGTCCTGATCTTGATACCGTTATGTATACACTTTCTGGTGAATCGGATGTTTCAAAAGGGTGGGGCAGGAAAGATGAAACATGGAACATGCGTTCAGCTTTAGCTGATATAGGCGGTGAAACTTGGTTTCAACTTGGCGACAAGGATTTAGCAACCCATATACAAAGAACTCAATTGATTAATTCGGGCAGTTCTCTTTCTGAAGCTACTTATCAATTATGCCAATCATTTAATTTACCTGATTTTATTTATCCAATGAGCAATGAGCCAGTTGAAACATATATTCAAACAAAAAATAGATTACTTTCATTTCAAGAATATTTTGTAAAATTGAAATGCGAGCCACCTGTAACAGATTTTGTTTTTAAAGGTTTGGATAAAGCTAAATTTAATGAAGATATAGATTTGAACACTTTTGATGAAATTATTATTTGCCCATCCAATCCTTACGTAAGCATCAACCCAATGCTTCAACTTACAAGTTTGAAAAACCATCTGATGGAGTTTCCTCAGAAAGTTACAACAATAAGCCCAATTGTAAATTCACAATCCTTAAAAGGGCCGACCGCAAAAATGATGTTAGAGCTTGGTTATGATATAAGCGTCACCACAATAGCTGAATTTTATAAGAATTTTTCTAAAATAATTTTTATAGATCCATCTGATAAAAAAGATTCTGATAAATTGATCGCATTAGGTTTTGAGGTGCACTCAACTGATCTAATTATGAATAATACTCAATCAAAAAACACACTTGCAAATAAAATAATTAACTATTTAGAATTAAAATAAATGACAATATCAGCATTTATACCTATTAAAAAATTTTCTACTTCAAAAGAAAGACTGTCTAAAATCCTGAGTGCATCTGAGCGTGAAAATCTAGCTACAGCAATGGCTAAGCAAACCATTAAGACATTAGTTAATTCTGATATATGTGATTCTATTAATATTGTTACAAATGATGAAAATTTAACATTCAGTAACTCAGTTTCATATTTTACAAATTCACCATTAAATCAAGGTTTAAATGAAGCAATTAGTTTAAATACTAAAAATGAAATTATTTTAATAATGCATGCTGATCTTCCTCGAATTAATGAATTGGAACTTCAAGAACTAAAGAAAAGATTTGTTAAAAATAAAATCAGTATTGTTTCGGATCTTCATAAGACTGGAACTAACTGTTTAATGTATCATTCATCAATAGATTTTAACCTTCATTTTGGCATCGATAGTTACAATCTTTTTGTTCAAGAATTTAAAAATAATAATTTAGAGTATCAAGATATTACCTTGCAAAGCCTTCAAGATGACCTTGACTCCGAAGGGGATTACTTCAAACTAATTAAATATATTAATGTTTCATGAAAATAAAACTATTACATCTTTCAGTCATTCTTGTTGGTTATATAGCATGCATTTATTCTATGCAATTTACTTGGAATCTACTTACAGAATACTCATTAGTTTTAAAAGTTTTGATATGCCATATAGAAGCGACAATTTTTATATATATCTTGAGTGTTTTGTTCAATAATTCTAGTTGGTACGATGCATTCTGGTCAGTTATCCCAGTAATTTTAACAATTATGTGTTGGTCTGATATCTCTGCCGCTGGTAATGTACAAAGAGCATTTTTGATGCATGCATGTTTACTGTTTTGGGCTATAAGATTGACCTATAACTGGATGAGATCATGGGATGGTTTCTCTCATGAGGATTGGCGTTATATTATGATGAAAGGAAAGACAGAAAATAAATTTCAATATTTTCTTGTAGATTTTGGTTTCATTCATCTTATTCCAACAATCTGCGTTTATATGGCATTGCTCCCTATGATTTTTGCCCTAACATATCCAGGAGATCCATTAAATTCTCTTGATGTTTTAGCTAGCTTTTTAGCAGTTGTAGCTGTGATAATTCAAATTATTTCTGATCAACAAATGTATAATTTTAGAAAAAATCTTACTGATCCTAAAACTATGCAACTTGGTTTATGGTTTTACTCTCGTCATCCAAATTATTTCGGAGAATTGCTTTTCTGGTTTAGTTTATTTGTATTTGCAATAGCATCTAATTTAGCTTTTTATTGGCTTTTTATTGGCTTTTTAATTATGTATGCTTTAGTAGCTATTGCATCTGTTTCGATGATGGATAAACGATCTATGAATAGACGTTCAGACTTCAAGGAATATATGGAGTCAACTCCTGCAATTTTTTTTAATATTTTTAAGAAAGGATAAACAATGAATAAATTTTTTACATCTATTGCTTTAATATTATTTTTTGGTTTAATTTCTGCGGATGAATTAAGAGATCAATTAGAAAGAGATTTACAGGGTGTGATGACTAAGGTGACTGATTGGAGGCATTATTTCCATCAATATCCTGAGCTTTCAAATAGAGAGTTCAAAACACAAGAATCTATCGTTGCCGCATTAACAGAAATGGGTTTAGAGCCTAATACTGATTATGGTATTACCGGTGTAATTGCATTTATTAGAGGTCAAAATCCTGGGCCATTAATTGCATTGAGGGCTGATATTGATGGATTGCCAGTTACAGAAAAACTTAATTTACCTTTTTCTTCAAAGGTAAAAACTAGCTACCAAGGTAATCAGGTAGGTGTTATGCATGCATGTGGGCATGACGCACACATTGCTGTTTTGCTAGGGGTTGCAAGTTTTTTATCCCAAAATACTGATAAATTAAATGGAGATATTTTATTAATTTTTCAACCTGCTGAAGAGGGTGCTCCTGAGGGAGAAGAAGGTGGGGCTGAATTGATGCTCAAACAAGGTCTATTCGATGCCGAAAAACCAGATGCCATATTTGGCATGCATGTATCAAACGGTTTACATGGTGGAATAATGCTAAAACCTGGTCCAGCTATGGCATCCGCTGAAGCATACAGAATCACTATAGAGGGCAAACAAACTCATGGCTCAAGACCTTGGGCAGGGGTTGATCCAATAGTGACAGCATTTGATATAGGTTCGACATTGCAAACAATTGTAAGCAGAAGATTAAATTTATTAGACAGTCAAGCTGTTGTAACTGTTGGAATAATGAAGGCTGGCACGAGAAATAACATAATTCCTTCAACTGCATTGTTGGAAGGAACTATAAGAACATTCAAAGATTCTTATGCTGATCAAATACGCAATGAAATCAAGGTTATTTCTGAAAACATAGCAGCAGCGCATCATGCAAAAGCAAATGTTGAATTTAAAGTATATGGAGGATATCCAGTTACAATTAATAATTTAGAATTATCTAAAAATTATGCATCCTCTCTTTCAGAAGCCGCCAATGGCAACTACTATGAAGCAAAAGTACCTCGAACAGGAGCTGAAGATTTTTCATTTTATGCTCAACAAGTTCCAGGCTTGTTCTTTTTTCTTGGAGTGAATGCACCCGGAGTAGAGGATAGTCCTACAAATCATTCTCCATATTTCTATGTAGATGATGCTGCTTTGACTAGCGGGGTAAAGGCCTTTATTAACTTGGTTGAAGATTACTCCTCTGACTATAATCAGAGCAACTAATAATATTAATTAAAGATTGTAATTAGAATATAAATAATTCCAGCAAAGATGATTGTTAATAATAGTGGGTATTGACCAAGTTTAAGAGATAACTTTTTTGGCAGTATTAGAAATCCTATTATAGCGAAAGTAACAATTCCAAGACCCCACAGTAAGTTTTTTAGCTCAGTAAATAAAACTTCTAACATCTATTAGAAGCTATTCTTTTGGTAGCAATGAGTTTAGACGTTCTACAGAATCAAGATATTCATTAATCATTCTGTAAATCACCTCTTTCACTGACTCAATTTTATTAACCTGACCAATGACTTGTCCTGCTGCATTAAATGAAACATCCTGTGTATTTCCTTTACCAGCATAAATTGACGTTCTTCTCATTGCATCGAATGTGATCATACCTTGAAGAGGCATTGGTAAAGGATCTGGATTATTAGGGTTTTCCCAGGCTTCAGTCCATTTGTTTTTTAACATGCGAGCAGGTTTTCCGGTCCAGGCTTTACTTCTTATGGTGTCTTCACTAGTTGCATTTAAATACGACTCTTTTTCTACTGGCTGAGCAGCGGCTTCCTCAACAGCAAGCCACAGTGATCCACACCAAATACCTTGAACACCAGTCGACATAGCAGCAACCATCTGTCTTCCATTTCCGATACCGCCTGCAGCTAGCACAGGCAACTCACCAACCGCATCAACAATTTGAGGCCATAAAACAATACTGCCTATCTTTCCAGTATGGCCGCCACCTTCACCTCCTTGGGCAATAATAAAATCAAGACCAGCTTCTTTATGTGCAAGTGCCTGTTTTATTTTTCCACATAATGCACCTATCAAAACACCTTTGTTTTGAATTTTCTTAATCATATCTCTAGGAGGGGTACCTAATGCATTAGCAATCAACTTAACATTAGGATGTTTTAAGGCTTCATCTATTTGGGGTTCAGCAGTTGCTTCTGTCCACCCTAGCAACCCACCTTTTGGACTATTTGTTTCTGGAGCTTCTGGAACACCATTGTCAGTTAAGAGCTCTTCAACAAATTCTCTATGACCTTCTGGAATCATTTTTTGTAAAGATTTTAATAATTTTTCAGGATCCTTTTCATCCATACCTTCATATTTTTGAGGAATTACAGTATCTACACCATATGAATAATCTCCAATATGTTCATCAATCCAATCTAGCTCTTCTTTTAATTGTTCTGGGGAAAAACCAACAGCACCCAAAACACCAATTCCTCCTGCTTTACTAACCGCAACAACAACATCTCTGCAATGAGTAAATGCAAAAATAGGATATTCAATACCAAGTTTCTTACATATATCAGTTTTCATTTTAATTTATAAATTTATATTAATTTAGATTATAGACATTTATAAAGATAATTTCTGAGTAATAAGTAGTAAAATTTTGTCAATAATAATAGCTATTTTTTAAAAATATTCTATGAGTTATAGTGAATTAGTTACAATTAATATTAAAAAAAATTTATATATATTATGAAATGGGATTATGAATTCGACGTTGTTGTTGTAGGTTCTGGAAATGGAGCATTAACATCAGCTTTATGTAGTCATGACGGGGGAGCCAAGACTCTAGTAATTGAAAAAAGTGACCAATATGGAGGTACTTCTGCTACCTCTGGTGGCGGTGTTTGGATTCCTAATAACAGGTACGCAAAAGCTGAAAATGTTGATGATTCTGATCAAGATGCTAGGGATTACATCAATAGTGTTTCACCAGAAGGAAAAATTAAAGATGAGTTAGTTGAGGTTTATATAGCAGAGGGCCCTAAAATGATTAACTATCTACATGAAAATTCTCAAGTGAAATATAGAAATTTACCACATTATCCTGATTATTTTCCTGATAATCCCGGAGGGAAAGCCGGTAACAGATCTATGGAGCCAGAACCAATCAATGGAACTAAACTAGGTGAGGATCTTGGAAGGTTAAGAGAACAACATCCTCAGACAGCTTTTACTATGGGCCCAATAAATATGAATTTTACCCAAGTTGAAGGTCAGTTACTTTTAGGAGCTCTACCAGGATGGAAATCACAATTTGCCAAGCTTTTTAGTAAATATATTTTAGATATTCCTATGAGATTAAAATGGGGGTGGAAAGACAGAAGATTGACCATGGGTAATGCAGGTGTTGCAAGATTGATTTTATCTTTGAAAGATAGAAATGTTGAAATGTGGACAGAGACAGCTATGACTGGCCTTATAGATGAAATGGTTCAGTTATTGGTATTGTAGCCACTCGTAATAATTCTCAGATACATATCAAGGCCAGTAAAGGTGTTATTCTTGCCTCTGGAGGATTTGAAAAAGATCAAACTTTAAGAGATCAATACCTACCTAAACCTTCAAAAACAGAATGGAGTGCTGCTAATACTTTTAATACTGGAGATGCTTTGAAAGCAGCATTGAGACTTGGAGCCGATACCCATCAAATGGATACAGGTTGGTGGTCAACAGTGATGAAAGTTCCTGGTCAGGAAAAAGGTTGGCTATCTATGGTTGATAAATCTATGCCTGGAAATTTTACAGTTAATAAAAATGGCGAAAGGTTTTCTAATGAATCACAAAATTATGTTAGTTTTGTAAATGATATGTTTGAAAAATATGCTGAGGGAAATCCATGCGCTCCATGCTATATGATCTTTGATAGCACATTTAGAAAAAATCGACCATGCGGACCACTTCTTCAAGGATCTATGCAACCAGATTCTGCAGTTCCAAAAGAGTGGTGGACACCATCTTTTCTATCTAAGGGCGAAACTTTAGAAGAACTTGCTGAAGTAGCAGGTATTAATGTTGATGGTCTTTTGCTAACTCAGACTAAAGTAAATGAATATGCTAAATCAGGAAAAGATCTAGATCTTCAGCGAGGTGATAGCGTTTATGATAGATATTATGGTGATCCATCAGTTACTCCAAACCCCTGTCTTGCACCATTAAAATCAGGGCCTTTTTATTGTATGGTTCTTTATCCAGGGGAAATGGGAACAGCTGGGGGTCTTGTAATAGATACTCATGCCAGAGTACTAAATATAGAGGGCGTAGTTATACCTGGTCTTTATGCATGTGGGAATTGTTCTACCGCATTATTGCCTACATATCCTGGCCCAGGCTCAACTCTTGGACCAGCTATGACTTTTGGTTATTTAGCAGCTAAAGATATTACAGGTTCAAATTTTTAATATGGATTTTGCAAACAAAACAGCTCTCATTACAGGAGCTGGTCAGGGTGTCGGAGAGGGAATTGCTCGAGCATTAGCATCCTATGGCGCAAATGTTAGTTTAGTTGGAAGAACATTCTCTAAAGTTCAATTAGTAGCTGATGAAATTAATGAAAGGGGCGGATCAGCTATAGCTATTGAATGTGATGTTAAAGATAACGACTCAATTAAAAATTCTATCGAGCTCACTATTTTAAATTTCAATTCTTTAAATATATTAGTAAATAATGCCCAAGAAGTACCCTTAGGAAATCTGTTGGATGTTACAGATGAATCATTTACTAATGGTTGGAGTTCAGGCCCTTTAGCAACTTTTAGATTTATGAAAGCTTCATATCCATACTTAAAAGGTAATGGAAAGGTTATAAACTTAGCTAGTTCTTCGGCATTAAGACCTGACTCTAACTCATTTGGAGCCTACGCTGCTGTAAAAGAATCTATCCGATCGTTATCTAGAGCTGCTGCAGTTGAATGGGCCCCAGATAATATTTTAATAAATTGCATTATGCCTCTTGCTAAATCCCCTGGCATGGAATGGTGGATTAAAGAATATCCGGAAGAAGCAAATGAATTTCTAAAAACTATTCCTTTAGGAAAAGTTGGTGACTGTAAAGATGATATTGGCGAAGCTGTTTGCCATCTTTTATCAGACGGCATGAATTATATAACTGGATCTACTATCATGTTAGATGGTGGACAAGCATTTCTAAGGTAGTACCAGTATGGATAAATTACAAAAATTATTAGACATTGAAGAAATTAAAAATCTCAAGCATAGATATTTTAGAGCTATAGATATGGCAGACTTTGATCTTCTAGATGATATTTTTTCAGAAGATATCACAATTGATTATCGTGGAGGTTCTTACAGATGGGAGTCAGAAGGCAAAGAAACAATTAAAGAAAGTTTAACTCATGCATTTCATAATCAAACAGCTGCTATGCATACTGCGCATCATCCAGAAATTGAAATTCTCTCTGAAACTAAAGCAATAGGTAAATGGTATCTGCAAGATATTTTCTATAATTTTGATTTAGGTAGTATTACTCAAGGTACAGCATTATATGAAGATCAATATATTAAAATTGATGAAAAATGGTTAATTAAACATTCTGAATATGATCGCATATGGGAACAAGTTTCCCCAATTAACCCTGAAGATAAATTTACAACGATTTTATTAAAACAAAAAGGAATTAAAAAATAGGAATAAATATGAAAAAAAAAGTTCAATCTGCACTTGATAATTATGTTTTAGCTTATAAAAATAATGACAAATCTTTATTCAGAAGTCTCTGGGATGATGAGGCGGTATTTGAAGATCCTGTTGGTGCTGAGCCTTGCAAAGGAATTGAGGCAATATGTGCATTTTGGGATTTTGGTCATGCTGATGGGATGGATATTAAACCAACTAATGTTGAGACTGTTATATGTGCCAATGAAGGCATCTTAAAAGCAGTAATGGAAGTCAGGAATACCAATGATAATTCTGGAATGAATATCTCAATTATAGATCACTTTATTATAAATGATGCTGGAAAGATCATAACTGGTAGAGCTTTTTGGAATGAGACTTCAATTTCCCAACCAACGGATATTAAATCAATGGATGTATTTATTGATGACTTCAAAGATAGAGGATAAGTCTTTAATACTGAATGAAACTCAGCGTTAATTTAAATAAAATTGCTCTCTTAAGAAACTCTCGTGGCAGTGATAATCCCTCATTAAATGACTATGCTCTAGAATCTATCGCTCTTGGTGTAGATGGATTAACTCTTCACCCAAGACCGGATCATCGTCACGCAACTTCCGAAGATATAATTTTTATCTCACAGCTTTGCAAGGATAATAATATTGAATTTAACTTAGAGGGAAATCCTTTTTCTCTACCAGATGGAGACTTTCTTGGTTTTTATGAGCTATGTAAACTCTCAACCCCTCATCAAATTACTTTAGTACCAGACTCCCTAGACCAAGTTACCTCTGATCATGGTTGGCAAAAAGGGTATTTTGATGATGAATTAAAAAGTTTTATTCAAAACATTAAGGAGATTAACTCAAGAACAAGTTTATTTATAGAAGCTGATCCTGCATTAGTTGAATATGCTGCTGAGAGTGGTGTTGATAGAATTGAGATTTATACTGGCCCATTTGCTTATCACTTAAATAGTGGTGATAGCGATAGTTTTAAAAAAACAAAAACCAAGATATCTGCTTGTATTAAAAAAGCTAAAGAACTTAAACTTGGCATTAATGCTGGGCATGATCTTAATTTAACAAATCTTCCTTATTTAAAAGACTGTGGAATGATTGATGAGGTATCTATTGGTCATGCAATTATGACAGATGCATTGAAATTTGGTTTTCACACCACCATAATTAAATATCTAGAATGTATAAGGAATAATTAATGTCAATTGAAAAAAAAATAAATCAACAAATAAAAGATAACAATATTCTAATTTATATGAAAGGCTCTCCCTATGAGCCAAAGTGTGGATTTTCAGCTAAAACTGTTCAAGCTTTAATTGATTGTGGGGCTGAATTTTCTTATGTCGACATTTTAGAAAATCAAGATATTAGACAGAATCTACCAACCATTTCTGATTGGCCTACTTTTCCTCAAGTTTTTGTTAGTGGGGAGCTAATAGGGGGCTGTGATATTGTTATTGAGATGTATGAATCAGGAGAGCTTCAGCCAATTATCAAAGCAGCAGCCTCATAATTAAATATTAGCCGTAATCTTTTAGCATAGCTCTTAATTCAAGAGAATGCTGCTCTTCTTCAGCAATCATGCTCCTTGCATATTCTTCTAAATAAACGGAGGCATCTGTAACACTAACTAATAGTTTTTTATATAAACTTAAAGCATGTAATTCATGCTCCAACCCTTCTTCTAAAATGTCTTTAATTGAATGTCTATGTGTCTCCTCAATCTTGGCAACCTTTAGGCTTGGATGACCATCAAGACCGACCAACAATTCTCCTGCTTGTTGGGCATGAACCATTGATTCAGTAGCTTGTTCTTTTAAAAATGAAACAATTGGTATTCTGTAGGGGCCACTAACCATAAGAGATGAATGTGTATACCTAACAACACCTGCAAGCTCATATTCCATTATTTCATTTAATATATCGCAAACATCTTTTGAATTTATCTTTTTCATTTCCATAATTTTTTTTAGTTTAAGCAAATTTAAACTTACTATATTAGTTTTAATAATCCGTGTAAAGTACTGATTTAAGGTATTTTATTAATGATAATCATTATCACTATGGTTTTTATTCTCAGTTATGAAATTATATATATATGCAAATTATTAGAGGTGATGATTACCAGTCTTGGGTATATGCCAATCGAGAAGATTTGGTTGTTGTTGACCCGTGGTTAACAAAGAAACAAGTTTTTCCAAAACTGAGTTGGCTCTTGTATAGGAGCTCAACTAAAACACCTTATTTAACAAAATACAATTTACTTGAAAGAGTAACCCATATCATTATTACAGCTCATTTCTCAGACCATCTAGATATTGATTCTCTAAATTTATTTAAAAAAGATATACCTATATATACTAATCATGAAGCTTCTAAGGTATTAATAAAAAATGGATTTACGAACATAACAATTATTAAAATTAATGAATCTTATGAGTTGAATTCTTTAAAATTAAAAGTTTTTCAAGCCGGTAAACCTTACAGCTCAACAACATTTGCTTATTCTTTAAGTGACGGTAGAGCGAAAATCTTTCATGAGCCTCATATGTTCAATAATCAACTAAAAATTGATAATGTTGATGCATGTATTATGACAGTTGATATGGTTAAGGTTCTTGGATTCGTTCAAGTTTCTATGAATCAGGATCAAGCAAAATTAGCTCAATCTAGTTTAAATGCGAAATATTTTATCCCAACCGGGATAGCACCTAGTCGCACCAATGGCTTAATAACTTTCTTGCTTAGCATTAATGAATCTTATCAACGAAATCACTTAATGCCGTTTACTTGTAAAGAAGTAGGCGATTCACTTATTCTTTAAGAAGATTATTCTAAATTGTCATAATCATTTATGATCTTGCAAAAAACTTGTGCAGTTATCATTGCATCATATGCTGCGCTATGCGCTTCATCATTTTCGTAAACAATGTCTAACTCTTTACATATCCTTGCTAAAACAGTTTGTTTTGTTACCAAAACTCCCAAACTAACAGTATCAATTAAAGAAAATGGATGAAATGGTGACTTTTTAATCTTGTTTCTAAGACATGCTTCAAGTATGAAACTATGATCAAAAAAAGCATTATGACCTACTAGAATTGCTCTAGAGCAATCATACTTAGATCTTTGTTTGTTTATTAATTTAAAAGCTTCTTTTAGAGCGTAATCTTCTTCAACTGCAACTCTTAAAGGGTGATTTAAATCTAACTTAAGGAATTCCAAAGCATTTTTATCAACAATTAGTCCAGAAAAAGGGTTTATATGATATCTATGTGCATCACCTAAAATAAGCCTAGAATTATCTTCATCAATTAGTTGTATTGCTATTTCTAATATCGCATTTTTTTTAGCATCAAAGCCACCAGTTTCAAGATCCACAACAACTGGAAGGAATTTTCTAAACCTATCTTTTAACATTTAAGCCCCTTATTATGCACGTATAATATAAACGATAATTTCATATAAATATGATTTTTAAAGATATAACAGATACAAATTTTGAAGGGATAGAAATAGCATCCCATCATGAGTTCAATCATGAGAAAGTCTATTACTATGAAGATAGCAAGATAGGCTTGAAATCTTTGATAGCTTTGCATGATTACTCTAAGGGACCAGCGATTGGTGGATGCCGATTTAAAAAATACGATTCATTTGAAGCAGGTTTGAATGATGTATTACGTTTATCTAAAGGGATGACTGAAAAGAATAATGTAGCTCAGATACCCTTTGGTGGTGGTAAAGCCATAATCTTTAAGCAAAGTAAGAAATCAAAAGAACTATTAAAGTCCTTTGCTTCTTTTTTAAATCTTTTGATGGGTAGTTATATTTCTGCTGAGGATATAGGCATTTCATTAGCGGATATTAAATTTATAAAAAATTACAGTGATTATGTTTTTGATAATGTTGATCCAGGGCCATTTACTGCTAAGGGGGTATATTATTCAATTGAACAAGCAATAAGCATGCATTTTTCTGAAACTTTAAATGGAAAGAAAATAGCAATACAGGGAGCTGGAAGTGTTGGAAAAAAACTTGCAGAACATTTATCTAATGCAGGAGCGAGAGTTTATATTTCTGATATTGATCAAAAAAAACTTGATGCTATTGAGGATAATAAAATTATTTGTGTAGATGATGCTTTTTCAACTGATTGTGATGTATTTTCTCCATGTGCCGTTGGCGCGATATTTTCCCAATCATCAATTAATTATCTCAATTGCAAAATCATTGCAGGAGGAGCAAATAATCAATTAGTTGATGAGTCTGTAGCAGGTTATTTGCATGAAAAAGGGATTATCTACATTCCAGATATTTTAATTAATTCAGGCGGAGTTATAGGTCTAACTAAGGATATAATGAAAAGGACCGAGACCCAAACTGAGTTACAGTTAAGAAATATTGGAACTAGAGTTAAAGAGCTTATGATAAAAGCAAAGAATGAATCAATTAGTGTCCAAGCAGCATTAAGTAATTATTAATTTAAGCTATTCTATTACTCCTAGTTTTCTTTGTAGCTTAGTATTTGATGTTGTGTAACCAAAAGGTACTCTTTCACCAGGAAAGATTCTTTGAAAAGCTTTTTGAACTGCTAAAGTTGTTTCATGATATCCACATAAAATAAGATCTAATTTACCTGGATAATCATTGATATCACCCACAGCAAAGATACCATCTCTATTAGTTTGAAAGTCTTCCGTATTAACAGAAATCTTTTTCGAAGCTAGCTCTAGTTCCCACTCAAGAATAGGACCTAATTTTTTATTGAGACCAAATAAAAATAATAATTCGTCTGCGTCATAAGTTTTAGATTCCTTGGTATCAAAGTTTTTTAAAGTTACGCCATCAACTTTATCAGTTCCTAAGATTGCATCAATTTGAAAAGGTGTTAATAAATTCACATCACCATTTTTTACTAATTCTCTCAATTGTCCTTCAGTGTGCTGAGCTGCTCTAAACTGATCCCTGCGATGTATCAAGCTAACTGATTTTGCAGTTTTGGCAAGTTCAACGGTCCAATCTAATGCAGAATCCCCACCACCAAAAATGAAAAGGTTTTTATCTCTGTATAGGTCTACAGATTTAACGGCGTAACTAACTCCTTTACTTAAAAATTGGTCTGGATTTTTAATATTTGTTGGTCTTCTAGGTTCAAATGAACCTGCACCAGCTGCAATAAAAATATTTTTTGTTGTACATTCAACACCTTCATTCGTTTTCACAATCCAAGTCGTAGTGTCATCAGAGGAAGAGAAAATCTGAATAGATTCAACTCTTTGAGAGAGATGTAGATCATACTCAAATGGCTCAATTTGCTCCATTAATGCATCAATATGTTCTTGAGCCGTTTGTGATGGTACTCCAGGTATATCATATATTGGTTTGTCAGGATAAAGTTCAGCACATTGACCACCAACCTTGTCTAAATTATCAATGAGGGTACATTTAAGACCTAATAAACCCGCTTCAAAGACTGTAAATAATCCTACCGGACCAGCTCCAATAACTAATATATCTGTTTCTATTTTCATTTAATTTTTTGTCCTGGTTGTGCCCCTGAATCTGGAGATAATACAAATATACCTTCATCAGAATCGCTTGCTGCCAAAATCATACCTTCAGAAACCCCAAATCTCATTTTTCTTGGAGCTAGGTTATAAACCATCACTACTAATTTATCCTTCAATTGAGAAGGTTCATATACAGATTTTATTCCAGCAAATACTTTTTTTGAACCTAGATCACCAAGATCTAGTTTAATTGAAAGCAGTTTATCTGCACCTTCCACATGAGAAGCTTCTTCAACTCTTGCAACTCTCAAATCAACCTTCATAAAGTCATCAATTTGAATAATATTATTTTCTTCTTCGCTCATTTTTTCTTCCTATTTATAAAAATCTTGGATATTTAATGGTTTTATCCTAGATAGGATTGGTATAAATTTATTTATCTTAGTATCAATCAATGTAGATTCTAGATCTTCATGACTAAAATTATCAATATTTAACATTGCTAACATCTGAACACATAAATTTGGTGTAACCGGGGCTAACAAAATACATAAATTTTTAAAAACATTTATCGCAGTTGTTGCTATAACTACTGCCTCTTCTTGGTCGAGTTTCCATGGAGCATATTCATTAATATAGCTATTTGTATCATCAGCAATTTCCATAATTATTTTAATTGCCTTAGAAAATTCCTTGTTTTCATAATACTTTAAAATCATCTCAGTATTTTTGTAGCATTTAGATAAATGTTCAGAATGAACTTTTTTAGATAGGCAATTATTATTTTTAGCTATAAACGGAGCTGATCTACTGAATATATTTGAAAATTTTCCTACTAAATCTGAATTAATTTTCTGAGCCAAATCATCAAAATTAAGATCAAGATCTTCGATCTTGCAATTAAGTTTGCTTGCAAAGAAATATCTTAATAATTCAGGATCGCAGGCTTCAGCAAATTGATCTGCAGTAATAAATGTACCTTTTGATTTTGATATTTTTTTACCATTTACAGTAACAAAACCGTGAACATGAATGCTATCAGGAAGTTTATATTTTGAGTTCTTTAGAAGGGCAGGCCAAAATAATCCATGAAAATAGGTAATATCTTTACCAATAAAATGATGAATTTCATATTCTGAATTCTTTCCCCATAATTCATCGAGGGTTAGATTATTTTTATCTGCCCAATTTTTTACAGAAGCTATATATCCAATCGGAGCATCAACCCAAACATAAAAATATTTGTCAGTTTCCTTTGGAATAGGAAAACCAAAATATGGCGCATCACGAGAAATATCCCAGCTTTTTAAGTCACCATCCAACCACTCAGATAGTTTGTTGACTATTGAGCTTTGTATTGATGTATTTTTTAAGAATTTTTTAAGATCTTTCTTAGATTTTTGAAGATCAAAGAAAATGTGTTCAGAAATCTTTTTGATTGGCGGGGTGCCTGATAAGGAAGATTTTGGATTGATTATTTCAGTTGCTGAGTAATTAGCTCCACATAAATCACATCCATCTCCATATTGATTATTAGCTGAACATTTGGGACATTCTCCAATCACATATCTGTCTGCTAAGAACATTTGCTTTTCTTTATCAAAACATTGTTCAATATCTTTTTTATAAATATAACCTGCAGCTTTTGCATCAAGATAGATCTCATATACCAATAATTCATTTTCTTTAGAATGAGTTGAGTAATAATTTGTATAATTAATACCAAATCTAGCTAATGAGTCTATATGATTTTTTTTGACTTGATCTATAAAATCAGTAGGCTTCATATTCATTTCCTCTGCTTTCATCATTATTGGAGCACCGTGCGCATCATCGGCACAGAAACTAAGGACTTTATTATTTGCGTTGCGCATAAATCTAGTCCAAATATCTGTCTGGATATGCTCTAAAATATGACCAACATGGATCTCACCATTTGCATATGGAAGCGCATTTGTTACGATTATTTTTCTTGGTTTATTAATTTCTAAGATCTAATTTAACTACTAATCGAGTATTATAAGTCAAAACATTATATCAATGGGTATCAAACAAATAATTGCTATAGCTTCTGCAAAAGGTGGTGTTGGTAAATCTACTATCTGTGCAAATCTAGCTATTCATTTTTCAAAGGATTTTAAAGTTGGAATTCTTGATGCAGATATCTATGGTCCAAATCAACATTTGCTTTTTAATTTATCTAAAGATAAGCCTGAGGTTCAAACTATAGATGGCAAGAAATCATTTATACCAATCAAAGCTAATAATATTACCTTAAATAGTATGGGTTTTATTCTTGATTCAGACAGGGCTGCTATGTGGAGAGGTCCCATGTTAAGTGGCGCAATTAAGCAGTTAAAAGATTTAACTCAATGGGGTGATCTCGATTATTTATTTATTGATATGCCTCCTGGTACGGGTGATGCATACTTAACCGTTGCCTCAGAGATCAAGCCTCATTACGTTTTATTAGTTACCTCACAGAGCGCTCTTGCCATTCAAGACACAATTAAGTCAAAAGCATTGTTTGATCGTCTTAAGATTCCTATGCTTGGTTTAATTGATAATATGTCTTATTCGATATGTACTCAATGTAATGAACAAATCAATGAATTCATACCAGCCAATCTTGAAAAAGAGATTGGTTTGAAGGTTTTTGGATCTATTCCCAGAGATAAAAATTTGGCCAATTTTAATTCTAAAAAAACAGCCACTTTATTTGAACCAATTTATAATGAATTGCTTAAATTACTATGAATATCTTTAGAAATATCTTTGCAATTTACTTAATATTTTTTCTAAGTATTGATGTAAATGCTAATGATGATCCCTTTGAAGATTTCAATAGAAGAATTTGGGCTTTTAATGAATATCTTGATGATAATTTTGCAAAACCTACAGCTGAAATTTATACCTCTGTAACTCCTGACTTTATAGAAGTTGCAATTACTAAATTTTTTAGAAATTTAAATGAACTAGATAATGCTGCTAACCAATTATTACAAGGCAGACCATTACTAGCAGTCAATGATTTTTCTCGTTTTATTATAAATAGCACTATAGGTCTAGGTGGATTCTTTGATGTTGGATCAAGACTAGGTCTAGAAAGTCATGATGAAGATTTTGGGCAAACATTGGGTGTATGGGGTGTAAGTTCAGGACCATTTTTAATGATACCTATATATGGACCTTCAACGCCCAGAAGTTTAGCTGGTAAGAGTGTAAGTTCAGTTTTGAGCGGAACCTTTGCTATAAAAGAAACAGAAGCAAGAATTGTTATTACAGGTCTTGATGCCTTAGAAACTAGAGCAAGATATCTTGAAGTTGAAACTCTTATTATCGGTGATAGATATTCATTTATAAGAGATTCTTATATGCAATATCAAGACTTTGAATCTAGCAATGGACAAGATCAACCAGATGAATTCGTTGATGATATGGACGATTTTCTAATAGATTGATTTTTAAACCATAGAAATTAAATCTTCTTTAGTAGCGTCTAAATTATTTTTTTGTATGGTTTCGAGTATTAGTGATCTAAACACCTTCGCATTTTTTAACCCTCTATTTAATCCAAAGACATGTTTTAAAGTTCTTGAATAAGGTTGTCCTTCATCAGATTGTATAAGGCAGTATTTTATATATTGTTTAAGAATATCTTTTCTATCATTACCAAGATCACTTTCATTGAATAACATTGAATCAACATTCTTCACAATCATTGGATTATCATAGGGACTCCGACCAAGCATGACTCCATCTACATGCTCCAAATGAAGCATTGAATCATCAATATTTTTTATCCCTCCGTTTACTACAACCTCTAATTTTGGAAATTCTTTTTTTAGTTGATACACGTTTTCATATTTTAATGGTGGGATCTGTCTATTTTGTCTGGGTGTCAAACCTTTAAGTATTGCCACTCTTGCATGAACAATTAGTGTTTTTAGCTTTGGATTTATTATTTTTTTTATAAATGTATTTAAAAAATCAATATCATCTCTTTCGTTTACACCTATCCTACATTTGATCGTTATTGGGGTTGAAGTTACTTCCTGCATAGCATGGATACAATCACTAACGAGCGAAGGGTCTTGCATAAGAAATGCTCCAAAAGCCCCTTTTTGAACTCTTTCGGAGGGGCACCCAACATTTAAATTAATTTCATCATAACCAAGAGAAGAACAAATTTTTGCACATTGAGCTAAATTATCTGGATCAGACCCACCGAGTTGAACGGCAATAGGATGCTCAATATCAGTATTAAATTTTAATTGATCCATGCATTTTCCATGAATAATTGCTCCTGTGGTAATCATTTCCGTGTAAAGAAAAGCTTTTTTTGTGATAAGACGAAATAAAAATCGATCATGTATATCTGTGCATTGCATCATCGGAGCAATACAAAATTTATGACTTAAACGCATCTAATTACAAAAAGCTAATAACTGATACAAAACCTACTATGCTTATCACAATGGTATATGGAAGAGCCATAACCACCATTCTGATATATGAAAGATTAATAAGCGGTGCTAAAGATGAAGTTAAAAGAAATAAAAATGCTGCCTGGCCATTGGGTGTTGCTATGCTTGGAATATTTGTACCAGTATTAATTGCGATAGCAAGTTTATCAAACTGAGTTCGAGAAATAAGATTCATATCCAAAGCTTCTTTAATCTCATTAATATAAATTGTCGCAACGAACACATTATCGCTTATTGCTGAAAGTAGGCCATTAGCTACAAAAAATATTGGCGCCTGATTATTAGTATCTTGAGCTAAAACATAAGATATGATGGGTGTAAATAATTGTTGATCTGCAATTACGCTTACTACTCCAAAAAAAACTACTAATAATGCAGTGAATGGAAGAGCTTCTTTAAATGCATCTCCAAGAAGATGTTCATTTGTAATACCTTTAAATGAAGTTGAAAGGATAATGACTCCCAAGCCAATGATTCCAACCGCTGCAAGATGAAGGGCTAAGGCTATTATCAAGAAAATACCAACAAGCATCTCTATGTAAAGTTCCAGTCTAATTTGATTAGTTCTTTTTGATGTTTCATATACATTGTAATCATGGAAAATATTCTTAATTCTTAGGGGTAAATGATTTCCAAAACCACAAATATGAAGTTTTTCAATAGTGAAACAAGTTATCATGCCTGCAATAAAAACAGGGACTGTGATAGGCGCCATTTTTACCATGAATTCTATAAATTCCCAACCTGCGATATTTGCAATAAGTAAGTTTTGAGGCTCACCAACAATTGTACAAACCCCACCTAAAGCAGTTCCTACAACACCATGCATAATTAGATCTCTTAGAAAAGCTTTAAAATTATCCAAATCTTCTATTCCAACTTCAGATAGAGACGTGTTATCTTGAAAATCATGTTCGGTTACAGAAAATTCTAGCCCAGAGTTAGCCAAATGATAGATTCGATAAAATCCTACACCAACAGCTATTAATACAGCAGTAACAGTCAAAGCATCAAGAAAGGCTGATAGAAATGCTGCTACAAAACAAAACATTAAAGATAATTTTGTTTTGGAGTGAATTTTTAAAAGTAATTTAGTAAAAATAGTAAGCATTAAATTCTTCATGAAGTAGATACCAGCAACCATGAAAATTAAGAGTAGTATCACCTCAAGGTTATGTTCAATCTCGTGAAGTAAGGAGTGCGGGCTTGTTAATCCTAAAAACAATGCCTGAATTGTTATTAGGCCGCCTGGCTGAAGAGGATAACATTTAAGAGCAAGCGCAAGAGTAAATATAAATTCTAATAGGATCATCCATCCAATGATAAAACTTCCATTGAGACCAATAGAATTTAAAATTAAGAAAGTCATGGGATTAATTAATAAAAACGCTATGATGGTATTTTTGTACCAGTCAGGCGAAGTACCTAAGAACATTTTGTATAAGTTATGCATCATTTTTAAATCCTAATTCACATGAAATTAATAAGAGAACTTCACGAAACATTTAATGAAGATTCAGAACTAATTATATTTTGCGATAATAAGATTTTATACGATCAGAAAGAAAATACTTATAGTTTTCAAATAAAAGATTTAAGTCCAATTTTTCAATCAGGACCATATTTATCCATAGCTTCAATTGATAACCACCAAGTTTATGTTTTAGAAGTTGATCCGCTAGACCAAATACTTGGAATATTTATGGACCCTCAATCAATTAGTTTTATTGATCTATGGCAAATTTTAGGATTCCTTGATCAAAATAGTTTTTTACTTATATCTCGCGCTTCAATCCTAAGAACTTGGAGTAAAAATAATGTCTTTTGCTCTAATTGTGGAGCTAAGAATAAATTTAATTTAAAAGAGGGTGCTTTTGATTGCTCATGCAATAATTTACCTAAATATCCAACTCTATCTCCATGTATTATCACACTTATTTATGACAGAAAAAGGATACTGCTTGGAAGAAGTAAATTTTTCCCATTAAATATGTATAGCACCCTGGCTGGTTTTATTGAGGCTGGGGAGAATGCAGAAGAGGCATTAATTAGAGAGGTAAAAGAAGAAGTAAATCTTGATGTATCAAATATTACATATCACTCATCTCAATCATGGCCATTCCCATCTCAATTAATGTTAGGTTTTCTTTGTAAGTATGAAGCTGGAGAAATACTTCTGAATGATAAAGAGCTCGAGGATGCTAGGTGGTTTAATATAAATGATTTACCTATCATTCCACCTGAGACATCAATTTCAGGTCAGCTTATTCGTTTTTATATCGAGGATCATTTAGAGCCCTAGTTGGTTTGGGTGCTGGCGTCAGTACTGGTGTTGGAGCTGGTGTTAGTACTGGAGTCGGTGCTGTTTTGTTTAAGTTCTTATTAAATCCCTTTGATCTATTTTCTCTATTTGATTTATTTCCATCTTTATCTTCAATTGGTTTAGAAGGTTTTTTAGATTTTTGCATTTTATCTTTTGCTTGATCTAATTTCTTTTGAGGTTTAGCAACTGGTTTTGAGGATTTGGTATTTTGACTTTTTTTAGCATTATTAGGTTTATTTCTGTAATTTGATCTTCCAGTTTTAGTATTGTTATTTTTATCCTTTCTGTTATTTTTATGGCCCCTTGGTTGTGAATTTTTATAATTTTTAGATCTTTTCTTCCTTGTAAGATTATTCTTCTTTTTAGATTTGAAGAAAGAAAGAGTAAGAATAGATTTTACAAATGCAAAAAATCTTGTGGAATTTTTTTTCTTTGGCATACGAGGAGGGACAGAAATTTTTACAAGAGGCTTTAATGATTTTTTATTGTAATTAACATTACGCCATTCCATAGAAGGTTCAGGGCTGCTTGGCGTCATATCATATGAAAATGGTTTTTTACCAGCTACTGCTTTTACTCTAGCAACTTTATAGTAAGGTCTAGATTTATAGGGATCTACTATAATGAGTATATTTACTTGATATGTATTCTCAATCGCAATGATATCTCTTCTTTTTTCATTTAATAAATAACTTGAAACATCAGCTGGGACATAGACGTGAATTTCACCTGTATTTTCTTTAGCTGCATCTTCACCAATAATCCTTAAGATTGATTGGCCTAATGAGCGAGCCCCCCTGACTTGAACATGTTCAATATCATAGGTTTCTTCTAGTGAAGGTCTCAACCTTTGTCGAGAGAGTTCTAATAAACCAAAACGAGATATACCTGCAATTTGGATTCTAGCTCTATCTGATTTAACAGCTGAACTGAAAGTATTTTCAACTTTTTGTTGATGTTTCTCATCATGCATATCTATAAAATCAATTACTATAAGACCACCCAAGTCCCTTAATCTAAGTTGTCTTGCAATTTCTTTTGCTGCTTCTATGTTTGTTGCAAAAGCAGTTGATTCAATGTCTTTACCTTTTGTAGAACGAGCTGAGTTAACATCAATGGAAACCATTGCTTCAGTTGGATCTATAACAATTGATCCCCCCGATGGAAGAGATATCTCCCTTTGAAAAGCTAGCTCAATCTGGCTTTCTATTTGATATCTATTAAATAGAGGTATTTCTTCATTGTAGTAAATAACCTTATCTGCATGATCTGGGGTTACTGATTTTGCAAAATCTAATGCTTCGGCATGGACAGATTCATCATCAATGAGTATTTCCTCTATATCATCTCTGAAATAATCTCTAAATACTTTTAGAATTAATTTATCATCTTTGTATATTAAGCTAGGACTTGGAGCTTCAGTTATACTTGATTTGATTTGCTCCCATAAATTTATTAGGTAATCAAAATCCCATTTTAATTCTTCAGTAGATCTCCCTAATCCAGCCGTTCTTACAATTACACTCATTCCATCTGGAATTTGTAGTGCATTGAGAGCATTTTTTATATCATCCCTTTCATCGCCTGAGATTCTTCTTGATACCCCTCCAGATTTTTCTGAATTAGGAATTAAAACAATAAATCTTCCCGCTAGTGAAATTTGATTGGAAAGTGCGGCTCCTTTAGTCCCTCTCTCTTCCTTAAGTACCTGGATGACTATTTCATCACCGTCTTTTAAAATACATTTATTTTTACCATCTGAATCTTTTGTAAAGTATTCATTTGATAGTTCTTTTAATGGTAAAAAACCATGTCTTTCACTTCCAAAATTTATAAATGCTGCATCTAAACTGGTTTCAACTCTTGAAACGGTAGCTTTATAAATACTTCCTTTTAGAAGTGATTGAGTATTAAATTCATTATCAAGATCAAATAGTTTTGCACCATCAACCAGCGCAACACGAAGCTCATCTGAATATGAACAGTTAATTAGAATTCTTTTCATTTTTTCTCCGATACAGAGAAAGTGAATAGCACTTATGCCTTTTGAGTTATTAGAGTCTTATCCTTATAGGAGCTCTTCAAACTGACTTCATCAATTTAATATGAAGTTTTTAAAACTTGTCTAATCCTTTAAGCACCCATGTGCTTTAGTAACTTTCTCTTGATCTACTGCTTTACAGCGATCCTATTATTGCTTAAGTCTTCTTTGTCTTAAGCTTTCTATAATTGTAGTTATTATATAAATAAACTAACAATTTGAAGTATTCTACCTTAATGAGCAGCAAAAACCTAAAAATAGATAGTGATAATGCTGGAAGACGTATCGATAACTATTTATTCAACATTTATAAAACTCTGCCAAAATCTAAAATTTACAGTATGTTACGAAAAGGTGAGCTAAGAGTTAATTCTGGCCGAATTAAACCTGCATATAAATTACAAATCAACGACGAGATAAGAATCCCACCTTACTTAATTGATTTTAAGAGCGATCTTTGGGATTTAAGAATTTCTTCCTCGATGATAAAGGAGTTTTCATTATCAATAATTTATCAAAATGAAGATTATATTTTAGTAAATAAAGAACCTGAATTGAGTGTTCATTCTGGGACAAAGAACCAATTTGGGCTTATAGATATAGCTAGAGCTAAATTCTCTACTCTAGAAATTGACCTTTGTCATCGAATAGATAAATCTACTTCTGGGTGTGTTTTACTTTCAAAAAATAAAAGATTCTTAAGACATTTTCATAAGCAACTTAAAACAAACCAGGTTGTTAAAAAATATGAAGCTATATTAATAGGGGTTCTCTCAAAGGATCTTAAAATAGAAACAAATATTGATATCTCTACAAAGGAATATATTCACAAGGTTCAGGAAGCAGATGAAGGTAAAAAGGCTATATCTAATTTTGCAATTATCAAAAAATACAATTCTTTTACGCATGTAGAAATTATCATAAGTACAGGTAGGATGCATCAAATAAGAGTTCAGAGTGCCAGCCTTAATCATCCAATAGTAAATGATAAAAAATATGGTTTATTTGAAGTGAATCAATACATTACAAAAGAAACCTCAATTAATCGCCTTGCATTGCATGCATCGTCTATTCAATTTAATGAACTTAATGGAACTTTAAGCACTTATCATGCATTAAAAAATAATGATTTTGATATACTATTATCAAAGCTAACTAATTTAACTGTTAAATCTTAATTTAATCTGATAGGATGCATTTTTTTTAAAATATTATGGCAGTACAAAAAAGTAAAAAGACTAGATCAAAACGAGGGATGATACGTTCTCATGATTTTTTATCTGATCTCACACTATCAACAGATCCAGTTTCTGGTGAGAGACATCTTCGTCATCAAATGACAGCTGATGGTTTTTATAAAGGTCGTTTAATTAAAGATCTTCGAAAATCTATTAAAGAAGCAGAGGATAACGAAACTCAAGACTAACCATGTCTTTTTCAGCTTTTTTAGCGTTTCCAGGCCAAGGATCACAACATTTAACTATGCTAACTAAAGGTGGCATCGCTGATATAGCTCTTTCTAGTTCATACTCACATGCACTTGAATGCTGCAGTGATCTAATTTCACTTGATGCGTATAAGCTCATGGAAGAGGGACCAGAAGACCTTATTAACAGAACTTCAATTACACAACCATTATTGGTTCTTTGCTCATATCTTCATTTTGAAAAATTAATTAATTCCATAGATATAAATCTAGAGTCCATGGCTGGACATTCATTAGGTGAATATTCTGCATTGGTTGCAGCGAATTCAATTTCGATTACTGAAGCTTTAAAGTTAGTAAGAAAAAGAGGTGAACTTATGGAGATGGCACCAAGTGGATCAATGTCTGCAATCATAGGTCTAGAAAAAGATATTATTGCTGAAATATGCTCAGATGTATCGATAAGTGATGATTCTCATGTTCAATGTGCAAATTTAAATTCCCCGAATCAAACTGTAATTTCTGGTCATGATGATGCGGTTAATAGAGCGCAAAATTTATGTTCTGAAAAAGGAGCTAAACGTTCAATCAAACTCAAGGTAAGCATTGCATCACATAGCAAGCTAATGTCCAAGGCTGCAGAAGAATTTAAACAAAGCCTAAAAACTGTAGAATTTAAAATGCCAGATATAAGAATCATTCATAATGTATCTGCAGAAAGTGCAACCTCTCTTGAAGATCTACATTCTCTTCTTGTTTCACAGCTTTGCTCACCAGTTCGTTGGGTTGAAATTTGTAAATACATTCATATGATGAATTTGCCTATTATTGAGTGTGGTCCAGGAAAGGTTTTATCAGGTTTATTCAAATCTAATAAGCTTGAAAACTATTTTTCTACATCAGATGAAGAATTTTATGAGAAGATAAATTATCATGGATAAAAAAATAGTTTTTATTACTGGAGTCTCAAAGGGTATTGGTCTTGAAATAGCTAAAAATTTTGTAAATGAAGACTATTTTGTTATCGGCATTTCAAGATCAAAATTTGATCTAAGTAATGAGTTAAATTCAGATAATTGCCTGTATTTTTCCATAGATGTTACAAATAGAGATCAAGTTTCATCTTGCTTAAATGAACTAAAATCCATTGATAAAGTTCCAGATGTTTTGATTAATAATGTTGGAATAACTAAAGATCAATTATTTCTTAGAATGAAAGATGATGACTGGGACGATGTTATCAATTCAAATCTTACAAGCGTTTTCAATATTACTAAATTATTTGTTAAATCAATGGTAAAAGCACGATTTGGTCGCATCATAAATATATCTAGTGTTGCGGGATTAATGGGTAATCCAGGTCAAGTTAATTACTCAGCAAGTAAAGCTGGGCTTGGTGGATTTACTCGAGCCCTAGCTAAAGAAGTTGCTGCTAGAAATATTACAGTTAATTGTATAGCTCCTGGTTTTATAGAGACTGATATGACTCATCATTTTAAAGATGATGAATTAGAAAGTATTTTGAATCAAATTCCAGTAAATAAAATGGGAAATCCAAAACATATTGCTGATTTAGCATTGTTTTTAGCTTCTTCAGGTGGAGATTATATTACAGGCCAAACTATCTCAGTGGATGGCGGTTTGTACATGAAATAATAATTTCTATTTTTTTTGCAGAAATGTTGTAGAATAGATTTTTTTAAACGGAGGATGCCTAGTGAGTATCGAAGATAGAGTAAGAAAAATTGTTTGTGAGCAGCTTGGTGTTGCAGATGATGAGGTTAAAAATGACTCATCGTTTGTTGATGATTTAGGTGCTGATTCGCTTGATACAGTTGAATTAGTGATGGCTCTTGAAGAAGAGTTTGAACTTGAAATTGCTGATGAAGAGGCAGAAAAAATTTCAACCGTCCAAGAAGCCGTAGATTATATAAATTCAAACAGCTGAAAATTACTTAAATGAAGCAACTACACAGAAGAGTTGTAGTTACTGGTTTGGGTATCTTGTCTCCAATAGGTAATACTGTTGATGAAGCTTGGTCTTCATGCATCGAAGGTAAATCAGGAATTACTAAAGTTGATATTGGATTAGAAAACAATCCTGTAACCATTGGTGGTCGTTTAAAAAACTTCAATTCTGAAGAATTTCTTGATCAGAAAGAAATTAGAAGAATTGATCCCTTTATTCAGTATGGGATTATTGCTGCAAATCAATCTATTAAACATTCTGGAATCCTTGATTCTGATATTGATTTATTAAAAGTTGGAGTTAATTTTGGAGCCGGGATTGGTGGTATTGAAACAATTGAAAAAAATAAGGTCCTATTAGAAAAAAGAGGGTTTAAAAAAGTTTCCCCTTTCTTTGTTCCCGGCTCAATTGTAAATATGATTTCTGGACTAGTTTCTATTAAACATGGTTTTATGGGTCCGAATACTTCAATGGTGACAGCTTGTTCTACAGGCAATCATTGTATTGGAATTGCTGCCAGATATGTAGCTTATGGTGAAGCAGACGTAATGATTGCTGGTGGTGCGGAAATGGCATCAACCCCACTCTCTATTGCTGGATTTATTTCTTCTAGAGCTTTATCTATGAATTCTGATCCTGAGACAGCTAGCAGGCCTTGGGATATTAATCGAGATGGATTTGTTCTTTCAGATGGTGCAGGCTCATTGGTGCTTGAAGAGTTTGAACATGCCAAAGCACGTGGAGCAAATATTTATGCTGAGGTAATAGGCTTTGGGACTAGCTCGGATGCTCATCATATGACGGCTCCTCCTGATGATGGAAAAGGCGCAGCGTTATCTATGAGCAATGCTATTTATGATGCTGAGATTAATTTATCAGATGTTAATTATATTAATGCTCATGGAACATCAACGCCTCTTGGGGATCTAGCAGAAACTATCGCCCTAAAAAAAGTTTTCGGGGAATCTGTTCCTCAAATAAGTTCAACTAAATCGATGACAGGCCATACACTTGGAGCAGCAGGCGCAATTGAATCAATATTCTGCATTAAAGCAATTAATGATGGAATTATTCCTCCCACCATCAATTTAACTGATCCTGATCCTCTTTGTAATTTAAATTACACGCCTTTAGTATCAACAGAGAATAATGTGTCTATTGCGATGAATAATTCATTTGGATTTGGGGGAACAAACTCTACACTTGTCTTCAAAAAAATCTAAATTATCTATACTATTACTTTTTTTATTGGTATTGGGATTAGTGCTGTCTGGTTCTTCAGAATCATTCTCACATTCTAGGGTAAGTCAGAATCTTGATTATTACACCGTTAGAAAAGGTCAATCTTTTAATTCTATTCTAGAAGAATTCCAATTACACCCTTATCATAAATTTCTTTTAAAGATTTATATAAAGAGAAATAAGCTAGATATTGTGCAAGCTGGTTATTACTATCTTGAAGATCAATCTTGGAAAGATTTTATAAATTCTATTTCAAATGGCGATGTAATAATTTTTAAATTAAATATCCCAGCTGGTAAAAATCTATATGAAATTAAAAAAATTCTTTTAGAATCAAATTTATTAAATGATTGTTATGACTTTAAATGTTTAGATGATAAATTTATATTTATTGAGGGAACATTAAAACCAGATACATATTTTTACAAGTATTTATCTTCATCCTCTAAAATATTAAGACAATCTCAGAATGAATTTTTTCAGCTAGCATCATCATTATGGTCAAAAAAACACCTTCAATCACCATTAAAAAATTTATCTGATGCCATCATTCTTGCTTCTATTGTTGAGAAAGAAGCTGGCAATGAAGAGGAAAAGCCAGTGATCGCAGGAGTTTTTTTACATAGATTAACATTGGGTATGAAGTTACAGGCTGATCCAACGATTATCTATGGATTATTACCTAATTTTAATGGTGATATTACAAAAGCAAATCTCCAAGATAAGAAAAATCTATATAATACCTATCAAATTAAAGCTTTACCTCCAACACCCATTTCTACTATTAGCCAATCATCATTGGAAGCAGTAATATTGGGAATGAAAAATGATTATTTGTATTTTGTTGCAAAAGGAGATGGAACTCATTATTTTTCAAAAACTTATAATGAACACCTTGAAGCTGTAAAAAAATATCAATTAAATTAACTCATGAAATTAATAACATTTGAAGGCATCGAAGGAGTAGGCAAGTCTACTCAAATTAATTTAGTTTTAGATTGGCTAATTACTAAAGGACATTCAGTAAAGTTGCTTAGAGAACCTGGTTCAACTGATTTTGGAGAAAAGATAAGAGAATTATTACTCTCAAAGGAATCAAATATCACAGCAGAAACTGAATTACTCCTTATGTTTGCTGCCAGATCTGAAATGATAAATACATATTTACTTAATTCTAATGAGGACTTTATTCTGTGTGATAGGTATTATCATGCGTCAATCGCATATCAAGGCCATGGCAGAAAATTATCACTTAATTTTATCGATAATTTAATAAATGGTATAAATTGCCCAACTCCGAATTTAACAATCATTTATGACTTAGATGTAACAACAGGCTTTAAAAGAAAGGTAGCACATGTCAAAGATAGAATTGAATCTTCAGGAATAGATTTTTTTGAAGATGTAAGAAAAGGATATCAACAACTAGCTAATGAAAGAGATGAGGTTAAGATAATTGATGCATCTCAACCAATAGAAGCCGTTAGCGAGCAAACAAAGCATCTTGTAGGGTGCTTATTATAAAATGACTGTAGAAGGGTTTCCTTGGTTATCAGATGCAATAAATTCTTGGGAAAATACAAATTTTCCACCTTCTATTATTATTGAAGGTGAGCTAGGTTTAGCTAAATCTCAGCTTGCTAAATATTTTGCTCAGAAATTATTATGCACAAACGAATTGTCACCTTGTGGAAGTTGTAATTCTTGCAATTATTTCTTAGCTAATTCACATCCTGATTTTTGCTTTTTAGATAAAGATTCATGTACTAGCGCATTACATTCCTTCAAACCAAAAGGTTCTAAAATTACTGACATAGTTTCAACAAAAATTAATGGGATAAGAACTCTGAATAGATTTCTTGATCTTAGTAATTCAGTATCAAAAAAAAGGGTTTCAATTTTATTTAATGCGCATCTTATGAATAAAGAATCTCAAAATGGATTACTAAAAACTTTAGAAGAGAGTCAAGCAAATAAACATATTTTTCTAGTTTCCAACAAACGTAGATATTTCTTACCAACTATATATAGTCGCTCAAATTTAATTTCGATTAATAACCCTGATACCGATAGCCTTAACCAATGGATCTCTGATCAAGGCTATATTGATTTTTCTACATTAAATTTTGCGCCAGACTCAACCCCTTTAGAAATTGAGAGATTAATTAATAATGACATGGTTGATCAATATCTAAAGATTTCTCAAAGTCTAAATTCCTATTGTTTGGGTGAAACGACAACACTTGATTTATTAAAATTTTTTAAAGAAATGAATATATCTTTTGAAGATAAAATTAATTCACTTGTTCTTTATTTAAAAACTTGTCTAGGTATAAACACAAATTTTTTTAAACCACATCCTTCTATAACATCTACTACAAAAATAGAATTAGATAAGAGATTAGTATCTGATTTAATTGAAGACTTAATAGAATATAAATTTCAACTTAGCAAAGTTCCAACGTTGAATGAGCAAATCGGATTAAATAACTTCTTTTATAAAATTAAAAATTTATTTAGTTAAGCTGTCGCGCCTCCGTCAACGATGATTGTTTGTCCATTAATATACTTGCCAGCATCTGAAGCTAACATTATTGCTGCTCCAGCAACCTCATCTGGTTCGCCAATTCGTCTCATGGGATGTGTGCTGGTGTATTGATCATGAATAGCTGGGTTTTCCCATAAACCTTTTGCAAAATCTGTCCTAATTAATCCAGGAGCTATGCTATTTGCTCTAATGTTGTATTGGCCATACCCAACTGCAATATTTTTAACCATTTGTATATCAGCTGCTTTGCTTAGGTTATACGTACCAATAAGATTATTGCCTCGAGTGCCGCCTACACTTGAGATAATTATGATTACTCCATCTTTTCGTTCAATCATTTGAGGAGTTACCAAATTAGTAAGTATATGATTTGCTTTAATATTGTTGTTCATGATCTTATCAAAGGCATCAGAAGGAATGTCTGCCATCGATCCCATGAATGGATTAGTGGCTGCATTACAGATTAAAACATCTATCTTTCCTAAGATTTTGTTTGTTTCACTTACAAGATTCTCAAGATCTCTTTTGTGGGCAATATTACCTGCTATAGGAAAAGCAACTTCTGAGCCAATATGATCATTTATTTCTGCTGCAGTTTTTTTGCATGCATCTATTTTTCTACTAGAGATTATTACTTTAGCGCCGTGAGATGCTGCATGGAATGCAATTGATTTACCTATTCCTTTTGAAGAACCTGTTATTAAAAATGATTTATTTTTTAAATTAAATAATGACATTTAGCTTATAATCCCATGATGTTTAAAAATGTAGAAATATATTCTAAATCAAATTGTGTCTATTGTGATAAAGCTAAACATTACTTTTCTCAAAATGACATTAATTATGTAGAACATAACGTTGAGATTCCTGAGTTATTTGAACAGCTTATGGTCAGGAATCCAGATGCTAGAACGATGCCACAAATCTATATCGAAGATGAGTTGATAGGTGGCTACACCGACTTAATTGAATGGTTAGATAAATAAGGATTTTATATGGTAGCTTTTAATGATTTTTTATTACTTTTAGATGGCTATCTAAGTGGCTCTTGGTGGTTTCCCGCTTTTCTAATTGGTATAGGTATATTTTTTACAGTCTATCTTGGATTCCCTCAATTTAGATTTTTTGCCCATGGATGGAGAATTGTTACTGGTAAATATGCAAAAGAAGATACAGAGGGAGAGACTAGTCCCTTTGAAGCTCTTACTACAGCAATGTCAGGTGCTGTTGGCACAGGTAATATTGGTGGCGTAGCTCTTGCTATCTGGATTGGCGGACCTGCTGCTATTTTTTGGATGTGGATTACAGCTATTTTTGGTATGACAACAAAATTCGTCGAAGTAACAATGGCTCATAAGTATAGAACAACATTATCTGATGGTTCAATTTCTGGTGGACCAATGTACTATATTGAAAAAAGTTTTAATATGAGATGGGCAGGAGTTCTATTTGCTGCCCTCATGATGATCTGCGCAATCGGTTCAGGAAATATGCCGCAGATTAATAATATTGCAAGCGTTCTTGATGCTACTTTCAGTATTCCTAAGCTTGCTACAGGTCTTATCCTTGGAATTATGCTTTGGTTAATTATATCAGGTGGAATTAAGAGAATTGCTAAAATTGCAAGTAAGTTAGTTCCATTAATGGCTGTTATCTATTTTGGTGGCGCTTTGGTGGTTGTAATTGAGAATTATCAAAATATTATTCCTTCATTTAATGCAATCTTCTCACAAGTATTTTCCGGATCTGCTGCTGCGGGTGGCTTTTTAGGCGCTAGTTTTGCTATGAGCTTAAAGCTAGGTGTTGCTAGAGGATTGTATTCTAATGAAGCAGGACAAGGCTCATCACCAATTGCTCATGCTTCTGCTAAAACTGAGCATTCGGTTGAACAAGGCATGGTTTCAATTTTAGAACCCTTTATAGACACAATTATTGTTTGTAGTGTTACAGCTCTTGTTATTTTATCTAGCGGAGCTTGGACTCAAAAATATGAAAATACTTTTGAGAGATCTTCAATGGCAATTTTTGTTGGCGAATACAGTGAATCCAATTCAAATGACGTAGAGGAACTTGGTAAATATATTCTTGATGCAAGAAAATTCACTAGCAATACCACAGCTGTTAAAAACTTCTCAGGAAATTTAATTATTGTTGATGGCGAGTTGCAACAAAATGATATTACAATTTTTCATAATAACTCAATAGCTGAAGATGTAATATTTTACCAAAAAGGCGAACTTTACGATGGTTCTTTAGAGATAGTTAATGGGGATATTAAAGATTCATCAATTAAGGTAAACGGAAAATCTTTGATTCATTCAGCCGAATTAACATCTAAAGCTTTTGGATCAGGCGTGCTTGGAATATATGGGGAGTACATTGTCGCAATCGGTCTGCTTTTATTTGCATTTTCGACTGCTATAGCCTGGTGTTATTATGGCGATAGATCTACTGCATATATATTTGGTGAAACTGGTGTTCCATGGTACCGAATGATCTATGTATTTAGTTTTATTGCTGCAGCTGTAATTGATACAACAATTATCTGGAATATTGCTTATGTGGTAGTAGCGCTTGTTACAATACCAAATTTATTTGCAATGTTCGTTTTAAGAAAAGAAATGAAAGACCAGGTAACAAGTTATGTTATGGAAAAGTAGAATTATAAAAATAGTTTATAATTTTAAGTACAAGGTTTTTATATGAGTATTTCAACTAATGACAATTTTCCAGATCAAGAAATTAGAGTTTTGATTGATGGGGAAATGCAAAATATAAATTCAAGAGAATATTTTTTAAATAAAAAAGTTATTTTGGTAGGTGTCCCAGGAGCTTTCACTCCAACATGCCATTTATCTCATTTACCAGGTTATGTAGATAATTTAAAAAACTTTAAAGATAAGGGGTGCATGGTTACTTTTATAGCAGTAAATGATCCATTTGTTATGAAATCATGGTTTGATGCATCCAATGCTGATGGTATTGATATGATTGCAGATGGGAATTGTGATTTAACAAGTGAGCTCGGGTTAGTAATGGATGGATCTACCTTTGGTCTAGGTATTAGATGTAAAAGATTTGCCATGATTGTTGAGAATGGCGTTGTGCAGTCAATTGACGTAGAAGAAGCTGGTGCTTTAGACGTTTCATCAGCTGAATCACAACTTGCTAAAATCTAAATCAAAATATTTATTTGTTGGCCTGGGAAATATGGGGTCCCTATAGCGGCTCAAAAAAATAGCTTATATATGAGTTACCTTCATTATCTTTTCTTCCCAATGCATCCTTGAAGACAACTTTAACTTTCATATTAAATGATAGATTTTCTGGACTCGGTTCAACATTAATTAAATTTCCTTTTACTGTGCCGCCTCCATCTATATCTACAATTGCTGAAATATAAGGAACATCAATCCCTGGAAACGATCTATGAACAATTGAATATGAATATAAGGTACCTGTATTAGGTAATTTTGTCTGATTTAGCTTGTTGCTTTCAAAACATGAAGAACAGGTTGATCTTTGATCTAAAAATATTGCTCCACATTTTTCACACTTTAATCCCGATAAATAGAAATTATCTTGATCATCTTTTTTTATAAATGATGCAGCAGTTAATAAGTCTGTATTCTGATTGGACATATTTGTTTATATGATTAAAAATTAAGTAGTAGTTAATTTTATATTAATTAAATAAATAGAGGGGATCAAATGAAAGCTTATGTTCTAGGTTTGTTATATATGGATAATTGGGAATGGTATGAAAAATATTATCCTGCTACAGCTAAATTAATTTCTGGTCATGGTGGAAAATATATAGCATCTGGTGTCAAACCTGATATGAAAGAAGGTAAAGAGCAACCCTCCGCCTATGTTCTTTTAGAGTTTCCAGATATATCATCTGCACAAAATTGGTACCAAGATCCAAAATATAAACCATTAATAGATTTAAGAAACTCAGGCGGCAGATCGGAAATATTTATAATTCCCGGAGGCGTATAGATTAAATGCCTAAACTCAATAAAAATATATCTGAGTGGATAGATAAATTAGATGAATCGGAGCTTATGTCTATTAGCTTGGGTGAACTGATTGAATCAACTGCAAAAAAATTTCCTGATAATGAGGCTTTAGTCTACTCAAATCAACCAGACGTTGATGATATAAGATGGACTTATAAAGATTTAGATGAAATGTCTACAAATCTTGCTAATGCTTTTCTTGATGTTGGCTTTAATCCAGGAGATACGGTTGGAGTTTGGGGGCCAAATCATCCTGAGTGGATTCTTACAGAGTATGCATTAGCTAAAGCTGGTTTAAAACTTGTTACTTTAAACCCATTGTATAAAGAACAGGAATTAATTTTTGCTTTAAATACAGTGTCAGCTACAGGTTTAGTTCATGCTGATGTTATCGGAGGTGTTTTTAGTAGAGATATTATTAACAATATAAAAAATGAAATTTCTTCTCTAGAGCACATTTATACATTTGATAAAGGTCTAAAGGATCTTATCGACAGAGGTAAAAATAGTAATTCCCTACTACCTATAGTTAATCCTGATGATATTTTTATGATCCAGTATACCTCTGGTACTACTGGGGTACCTAAGGCGGCACAAATGACCCATCAATCTTTAATTACATCATCAAAAAATAGCCATGTTCGTTGGCAAATTAGTGCGAACCAGAGAGTTTGTCATGGTTTCCCATTATTTCACATTGGTGGTTCAGCTTGTATGACGCTAGGAGCAGCTGCTACTGGAGCTGTTTCACTTCCTTTATATATTTTTAAACCTAATGTCACACTTGATATTATTCAAAATGAAAAATGCTCTGTATTTATAGGCGCACCTGTTTTATTAACAGCTATGCTGGAGGTTCCAAATTTCAAAGAATATGATTTAACCTCATTGGAATGTTTGGTAGTTGGAGGTTCTAATCCTCCGCTTGAGCTCTTAAAGAAATTTTCTGATGCATTTAATGCAGATGTAATAAATGGTTATGGAATGACTGAGACTTGCGGATTAACCTCTACAGCATTACCAAATGATCCTCCGGAATTAAAAGCTATTGCTGGACTGGCATTACCCGGTGTTTCTTTAAAAGTAGTAAATAAAAATAATGAAATTGTTGAAAATGATGTACCTGGCGAATTGCTCTACAAAGGTCCGGGTCTCATGAAAGGATATGGAAATTTACCAGATGGAAGCTCAGGAATAAACCCAGATGGTTGGTTTCCCACTGGTGATTTAGCCACGATGAATCAAGATGGCTATATTAATATAGTTGGAAGAGCAAAGGAGATGATTATTAGGGGAGGTGAAAATCTTTATCCAATAGAAATTGAAAATTACTTACTTGAACATCCTGGAGTGCTAGAAGTTGCAGTCTTTGGTCTGCCTGATAAAAAATATGATGAAGAATGTTGCGCAGTTACAAGAGTTGATCCTGAGTTATTAGTTGATCCGGATGAATTAAGAGATTGGTGTAAAGATAGAATATCTAGATGGAAAATTCCAAGATATATTTTCTTTGTTGATTCTTTTCCAATTACACTATCTGGAAAGATTCAAAAATATAAATTACAGAAGCAATATATTAAAGACTTAAACTTAAATTAGTATTTTTTAACAAGCTGTTTATAATAATTTTTATGGATTATTCAAAATATAAAGAACTTAAAGTAACTCAAAAAGATAGAATCTTAACCATTACTATCAATCGTCCAGATGATATGAATGCTGTTAATGAGCAGTTACATGCAGATTTTTCTACTATTTTTTTAGATACTGAATATGATGATGAGGTTGATATAGTAATTTTAACCGGTGCAGGTAAGTCATTTTGTGCTGGCGGTGATTTAAAATGGTTGCTAGGAATACATGGTGATCCTGTTGCAACTGCTTATCATATAAATCACGACAGAAAAATTC
This sequence comes from uncultured Gammaproteobacteria bacterium, assembly GCA_964444385.1. Taxonomy (GTDB): domain Bacteria; phylum Pseudomonadota; class Gammaproteobacteria; order Magnimaribacterales; family D2472; genus D2472. The sequence continues at coordinate 2,767 of CAYUHD010000005.1, read as the reverse complement.
AAAATGCAATGTTGGATATGGAAAAACCAATAATTGCCAAAGTAAACGGACCAGCTGTTGGATTAGGTTGTTCTTTGGCCCTTTTTTGTGATTTTGTTTATGCTACTCCTAGATCAAAATTTGCAGATCCACATGTTTCAGTAGGCTTGGTTGCAGGAGATGGTGGATGTGTTATTTGGCCGCAATTAATAGGGTATGCAAGAGCTAAAAAATATCTTTTAACCGGGGAAATGATTCAAGCTGCTGATGCTCTTGATATGGGCCTAATTGCAGAAGTCTATGAAGAAGATCAAATTGATAAAGCGGTTCAAGTTTTAGCAGAGACACTTCGAGATGGAGCAAAGTACTCAATTCGCTGGACCAAAACCTCAATTAATGCTGGCTTAAAAGTTATGGCTAATTCTATAATTGATCGAGCTGCCGCATTTGAGAATGTAACTCAACTAATGGAAGATCATAAAATTGCTCTTGAAGCTTTTGCACAAAAAGAAAGTCCTAAATTTAAACAAAAATAACTAAGGAGAGTCCTTGAAAAAATTTCTAATTATTACCGGTGGAAGTAGTGGAATAGGTTTTGCCGCTGCAAAACTTTTTCAAGACAATGGATTTAATGTTGTAAATCTTTCAAGATCAAAAATTAATCTTGATGATGCCATCCATATTGAAGTTGATTTATCTAGATCTAATTGGCAGAAATCTCTAGAATCAAAGTTTAAAGAAACATTATCCTCAGCAGATCAAATTTGCTTAGTTCATAATGCTAGTAAAATGCAAAGTGATAATGTTGAATCCACTGATCCAGATAGTTTAAGAGAGGTTTTAGAGGTAAATTTAGTAGGACCCTCTATCCTGAATAATATTACTATCCCTTATATGAAAAAAGGTTCATCTATCTTGTATGTTGGTTCAACTCTTTCTGAAAAAGCTGTCCCTCAAATGTCATCTTATGTGATGACTAAACATGGAATGGTAGGTTTAATGAGAAGTACATGCCAAGATTTATTTGGAAGATTTATTCATACTGCTTGTATATGCCCAGGCGCAACTGAAACTGAAATGTTGGTTGAATATGTTCAAGGTAATCAAGAAGCTTTAAAAATAATGGCTTCAACATTAAGCGAAAATAGATTAATTTCACCTGAAGAAATAGCTTCAACTATATTATTTTGTGCAAATAATTCTGTTATCAATGGTTCAGTAATTCATGTAAACCTAGGCATTCAAGAATTATGAATATATTTCAAGAACCTGATCATGTATCAATGTTAAGAAATACTCTTAGACAATTTATAGATAAAGAAATGCCTAGAGATAAAGTGAACCAATGGGATAAAGATGATCATTTTCCAAGGGATGTTTTTGATAAATTATGTAAATTAGGTGTAACTTCTCTAACTGTTCCTGTTGAGTATGGAGGCTCTGGAAGGGATATGATGGCAACTATTGCAACTATAGAAGAACTTTGTACTAGGAGCCTTGGTATAGCATCTGGTTATATTTTTTGTGCATGTTATGCAGGTTTAAATTTATCTAAAGTTGCTAGTGAGGAGCAAAAGCAAAAATTTCTTCCTGAAGTTGTTAATGGAAACCTCCTATTTTCATATGGAATAAGTGAACCAGACGTTGGAGCTGATGTTGCTAGTGTTAAAACTAAAGCTGTACGTGATGGTGATGAGAATATAATTAATGGGACCAAAAGATGGTGTTCTGGACCTAATGTCACTGATTATATTTATACAATTGTTAGATCAGGTGCTAAGGAAGATCGATATAAAAATTTATCAATAGTACTAATACCACCGTCTTTAGAAGGAATTCTTATAGAACCACAGCAAACTCTTGGTCAAAAAGGCGTAGGAGGAACATGTGATGTAACTTTTAATGATGTAAGAATTCCTTTTGAGAACGTAATCGGTGGTGAAGAAGGATGGAACGATGGTTGGAGTAAAATTGTAAGTACTGGTTTGGATGTTGAAAAAATCGAGGTCTCAGCCATGGCTTTGGGTATAGCAAGAGCCGCAGTTGATGATGCTTGGCAATATTCACAAGAAAGAATTCAATTTGGTAAACCTATTTGTCACAATCAATCCGTAAGACATATGCTTGCTGAGGTTAAAACTAACTTAGAAGCTTGTAGATTAATGACTTATCAAGGGGCATGGTTAGCAGATCAGGATGTAATAGCAACTGTAGAAATGTCTATGTCAAAATTGTTTGTTACTGAAACTGCTCTAGATATAGTTTTAACGTGTCAGAGAATTTTAGGGGCTTATGGGTATGTCAGAGATTTTGATATGGAAAGATATGTTCGTGATATCTTAGCTATGCCTATACTAGGTGGCTCCTCTGCAATCCAAAAAAATAATATTGCCAATAGGTTAAATTTACCTAAATAGTTATCTATGCTGAAAGATAAAACAGCAATTGTAGGGATAGGCCAAACAGAATTTTCAAAATCAATTAATTCAACCGAGCTTAATCTAGCATGTAAAGCTATAAAAAATGCCTTAGATGACGCTGGCATTAGACCAGACCAAGTTGATGCATTAGGTAGCTTTACCTATGAAGAGACTCCTGAATTTGAAATTGCTAGAAATCTAGGTTTTGGTAATTTAACTTATTGGAGTCAAGCACCATACGGAGGAGGGGCTAGTTGTGCAGCAATTGGCCAAGTTGCTATGGCTATTGCTTCAGGAATAGCAAATGTAGGAGTTGTATGGAGATCACGCAAAAGGGGAGATCCAAGCTCTAGGATGTGGTCTCATAC
>CAYUHD010000004.1:0-51467 GCA_964444385.1 uncultured Gammaproteobacteria bacterium | reverse complement strand
AACAGATGCAATTGGAAGAGAATGGCAATGTGGAACTTTTCAAGCAGACTTCAATTTACCTGAAAGGCTAGAAGCAGAATATATAGGTGAAGATGGTTCAAAGCACATACCGGTAATGATGCATCGAGCAATTCTTGGTTCTTTTGAAAGGTTTATTGGAATTCTAATTGAAAACTATTCAGGTAAATTACCATTGTGGTTAGCACCTACGCAGTTATCTATTTTAACAGTGACTGAAGAGGTCAAGGAATACGCTTTAAGCCTGAAAGAAAAATTTGATAAGATTAATTTGCGTGTTGAGCTAGATCTAAGAAATGAAAAAATAGGCTATAAGATAAGAGAGCATAGTAATGCTAAAGTTCCTTTAATGGCAGTTATTGGCAAGGATGAAATGTTAGCAAACACGGTATCTATTCGAAATTTGCATGAAAATGAAACTAATACTTATTCGATTGAAGAAGCTGTTTCGATGCTAGAGAAAGACTCAGCTCATCCTAAGTAATCTAAACCTTCCAACCTTTTGTATAGGATTAATTCAAAAAGATTTATATAATGACTCAGCGCATATTTAAGTGGCTTACAAGTGCTATATAGCTTTAGCGGAGAAATAGAATGAGCGAGAAAAAATATACAAATCCTGCAACCATTGCACTGCATACTGGTTGGAGAAAAGATGAAATAACTAATTCAGTAGCTGTTCCAATACATATGACATCTAGCTATCAATTTGATAGCACTGATCATGCAGCAAATTTATTTGCATTAGGCGAGTTAGGTAATATCTATTCGAGAATTATGAATCCTACAAATGCAGTGTTTGAAGACAGAATTGCGGCATTAGAAGGAGGGTTTGCTGCTTTGGGACTTGCTTCAGGGCAAGGAGCATCAGCCTACGCAATTCAAAATTTATGCAGTCACGGCGATAATTTTGTTGCTTCCTCACATCTTTATGGAGGGACTTACAATCAATTTAAAAATCCATTTTCTGATATGGGAATAGAGGTTAGATTTGTTGATCCTGGTGATCCCCAAAATTTTGCCGATGCCACAGATGAAAGAACTAGAGCTTATTATGGCGAAGTTCTTCCTAATCCAAGCTTTGAAGTTTTTCCATTGCAAGAGGTAGCAGATATTGGAAGACTCCTTGGCATTCCATTAATTGTAGATAATCCTGCAGCACCTTTGATTTGCCGGCCTTTTGATCATGGAGTAGCAATCATTGTTCATTCTGCAACAAAATATATTGGCGGTCATGGCACCTCTATTGGTGGAGTCATTGTTGATGGTGGTAATTTTGATTGGGAAGGACATCCTGAAAGACAGCCAAAGCTAAATAATCCTGATCCTAATTATGATGGAGTTGTCTGGACTGAAGCAGTTAAAGCATTGGGACCAATAGCATATATCTTAAAAGCAAGAACAACTCTTTTAAGAGATATGGGGGCTGCGATGAGTCCCTTTAATGCTTTCTTGTTTATTCAGGGCCTGGAAACATTGCATTTGAGAATGAAAGAGCATTCTTCAAATGGGCAAAAGGTTGCAGAATATCTCAATAAGCATCCCATGGTTGAAAGAGTTGCTTACCCTGGTATATCCTCTGGTTTAGCTAAAGAAAGAGCAGGCAAATATCTATCAAATGGCTGTGGAGGACTTTTAGGTTTTGAGATTAAAGGAGGTCTTGAGGCAGGCAAAAAGTTTATCAATTCACTAGAGATGCTCTATCACGTAGCTAATATTGGTGATGCAAGGAGTCTAGCGATTCATCCTGCAAGCACTACTCACTCTCAGCTCAATGAAGATGAGTTAACATCAGCTGGGGTAAGTCCTGGGTATGTCAGATTGTCAATTGGACTTGAGCACATTGATGATATTATTGCGGATATTGAGCAAGCATTTGCACAGGCTGAATAAGTCAGGGTGTTAAGAGATTTTCCTAATGTCAGTTATATAATTATTGGCTCTAAGGAAAGACTTTCAAAGGTTAAATCTTATAAAATCGAAGAAGGGGTAGAGTGTTTACTTTGTCCCTTCCTATCCTTAGATGAGTTGCCATCATTACTAGATTCAAAAATTGCTGAATTAGATTCTAAGGTTATTTCCATAATTCCCGCAGGAGCTTTCCCTAAAAAAATTGCTAGAAGACAACTTGTTCATTTTTCCAGAAGTGAATACCAGTTTTGGGGCTGGTATCATTTCGGCAACAATTTCAAGGGAACTGTTCAGAGTATTGGAAAGTTAAATACTTTTCTAAACAAAGTACCTCAACTAGATCAGGGAATATTTTTTTCAAAATCATTATATTTTTCTGTTGGCGGTCTTGGAGACAGTGGTGCCAATCCATTTGCTGAGCTAGCTAAAAGATTTTACCTGCGATTAGATCCACAAAACCCACTGCCTTCGCTTACAATAAGGACAAAATCTCTTTTAAATTAGAATTTTATGAAGCTTGTTTCAGCTCAAAATATTTCATATTCAATAAATGAAAAAAAACTTTTTCATAACCTTTCATTTGAAGCAAATTCTGAAGATGGGCTATATATAAAAGGAGCTAATGGTTCTGGAAAAAGTACTTTGCTTAGAATTATTTTGGGAATCACCTCTCCGTCTAAAGGCTCCATTAGATATTCAACTGAAGATTTAGACATTTCTTATTTGGGTCATAAAAATGCCATAAAGAATTATCTTACTCCAATTCAGAACTTAGAATTATTATTTAATAACTCGAAACTAACCAATGCTTTCAAATGGCTTCAAAAACTTGAATTAACAAATGTTCAAGATGAACTTGCAGCTAATTTATCTTTTGGGCAGCAAAAAAAATTAGCTTTAATTAGGGTTTTGGCTGAGTCTCCACAAATGATAGTTCTTGATGAGCCTTTTGTTGGCCTTGATAAAGTAACCAGCGATCTACTTAATAATTTTCTTGTTGAAAAGCTATCAGAAGGAGTTGGTCTTATTCTTACATCTCATATTCAACCAACCATAGAGTGTAAAGTTTTAGATCTTGGAAAAGAAAATGTTTAGATTAATAAAGATTGAATCTTTTAAGCTGTCTAATAAATTAAAGTCCTGGTTGGGGCCTTTATTAATTACGGTACTTGTTCTGATAGCCTTTCCATTGAGCATAGATATTTCTCAGTATGACTTAAATAGATTTTATTTCTCTATCATTGTTGTCTCTTTACTAATGACTGCTTTTGTGGCAACAGAAGGGATGTTTGAAGAAGATTTTGAGGATGGATCTCTTGAGCAAGAATTTCTAATAGAAAAAGATTTTTATAAAGTTACGCTTTCTAAAATACTTGTATATGTGTGCTTTATTGGAATCCCAATTGCTTTTATTGCGTCATTGTTCTCATTTGCCAATGGAGTTGCTATCGGTAGTTTTCCTAAGGTATTTTTATTGCTCAGTCTTTCAAATCTTTTGTTATTTAATTTGTTTGCATTTGGCAATGCATTATCAATTAACAAAGGAGCAATGTTAGGAGTTCTTTCATCTTTACCGCTTGCATTGCCTGTTATCATTTTGTTAGGTCGAGCGATAAGAACCATTCAATATGGAGATGGCTTTTTAGCAATAATTACATTAATGATAGGTATAGGGTTGGTTGTATCAGCCATCATGCCTTTAATTATCTCAGCAACCTTAAAAACACATATAGATTAATCAACTTAGGTTTATAATACTTGTTGTGATTACAGCATTCATCCATAAATTTTCTTCTCCCAAGAGTTTTGTAAATCTTACAGAAAAACTGTATCCATTTTTCATCATTATTGGGGTTTCTATGTTAATAGTTGGATGGATATGGGGTTTATTATTTGCTCCAGAGGATGCTGTTCAAGGAAATTCATATCGCATTATTTTTCTCCACGTGCCAGCTAATATTTTTGCTCAAATGATTTATTATTTTATGTCTGTCTGCGCTTTAATGCATCTTGTATGGCGTGTAAAGTTAGCAGCTTATTTGATTAAATCTGCAGCACCAATAGGTGCAATGATCACATTTATAGCAATATTTTCAGGGTCTATTTGGGGCATTCCTACATGGGGAACTTGGTGGCAGTGGGATGCACGAATTACCTCAACCTTAATATTATTTATTATGTATCTTGGGATTTTAACTTTACACGGGGCTTTTTCTAATTTAGAAAAAGCAGATCGACTTATGTCCATACTAGTAGTTGTTGGAGTTGTTAATATACCCATAATTAAAAAGTCTGTTGATTGGTGGTCAACACTCCATCAGCCAGCATCAATCTCAGTTTCTGGGAGTAGCTCAATTGATCCCTCCATGCTGTATCCATTATTTATTTCAGTAATTGGCTTAGGTTTTGCATTAATTTCACTTGGTATTTTAAACAGTCGTTCTTACATATTTACAAGAGAAAAAAATAAAAGATGGGTTTTAGAACATGTTTAATTTAGCTTTTGATAATTTTAATGCAATTTTAAACATGAATGGTCACGGCATTTATGTTTGGTTAGTTTATTCAATCGGTATCTCAATTATTATTGCTAGTTTCGTGATTGTTAGAAGGAGAATTAAAAATATCCAAAATAAAATAAAGATAAAAAATGCTTCAAGTTAGAAAAAATCGTCTTTGGAAGCTATTTACCATTCTTATTTTATCCGCAGGAGGGATTTCTTTGATCCTTTTTTCTTTAAATTCAAAATTAGACCTTTTCTATACTCCATCTGAGATGCTGGAGGCAGATATCAAGCCTGGTTATCGGATTAAGTTGGGAGGGATGGTAAAAACCGGATCTATAAAAAGAGATGGAACCATGATTAACTTTCTCGTTACAGATTTTTTAAATGAAGTTCCAGTAACATTTGACGGTGTGCCGCCAGATCTATTTAAAGAAAATAGCGGAGTAGTAATGCTTGGATATTTTCTAGATGGCATGTTTGCAGCAGAAGAAATTTTTGCAAAACACGACGAGAACTATATGCCTCCTGAGTTAGCTATTGATGAACCTAAAATATGATAGGTGAGATTTCACATTTTCTATCTTTATCAGCTGTCGTATTATTAAGCCTTGTCTTGATCTTCAATTTCTTCTTCTTTTTTAGTAAGGCTTACCCTAATCAGGTAACGCTTTCCTTGAGACTTTTTAATCAAGCATGTTGGCTAGTGTTTATTTCTTTTGGCATGTATGTTTATCTTGCTATAAGTGATGATTTCTCGATCGCATATATAGCAAGTCACTCTAACTCACAATTACCTGTTTTCTACAAGATAACTTCAATATGGAGTGCTCATGAGGGCTCAATGTTTTTATGGATACTCTTTTTAGCGGTTTGGAGCTTTTTGTTTATTAACTCACTTGAAAAAGATCACCCCTTAAAAAAATTAACATTAATGATGTTGTGTTCAATCATTTTAGGTTTTTTATTATTTTTGCTTTTAACATCCAATCCCTTTGAAAGAATTTTGCCTTTTGGAGCACTTGAAGGAGCGGATATAAACCCAGTTTTGCAAGATCCGGCACTAGCCATTCATCCGCCTATGCTTTATCTGGGTTATGTAGGATTCGTAATTGCTTTTAGTTTTATTACAGCATACTTGTTCAATGGAAATTTTGAATTGCAGTGGGAGCGAGATATAAAAAATTGGTCTTTTGTAGCTTGGATTTTTCTAACCATTGGTATAACGCTTGGAAGTTGGTGGGCATACTATGAATTAGGGTGGGGGGGTTATTGGTTTTGGGATCCTGTAGAAAATGTTGCCCTCATGCCGTGGCTCGCAGCAACAGCTTTTATGCATTCAATGTTTGCATCTTCAAAGTCAAATGTACTTAAAACTTGGACAATGTTTTTAGGAATTTTAATTTTTGCTCTAAGTTTATTTGGAGCTTTCATTGTTAGGTCTGGAATTATTGATAGCGTTCATTCATTTGCTAATGACCCTGAGAGAGGACTTTATCTTTTGAGTTTTTCTGGTCTGATCACATTATTAGCAATGGGAATTCTTGCATATCGCTTACCTTCTCTACATTCTTCAAAATTAGTGGTGACTGGATCAAAGGAATCATTTATTTCCATGAATAATATTTTAATGATTACAAGTATCTTTTCTATTTTTCTTGGTATAACTTATCCGCTCATTATTGAATCTATAACTGGAGAGAAAGTTAGTATTGGCCCACCTTATTACAATACAATTTTTTCGCCACTAATTCTTATTGCTTCTATATTTATTATGATTTCGGTAGATGCTTTATGGCAGCGCTCCATGCCTCTGAGAATTTTATCTATAGTCACAGTGCTACCGACTATTCTATCTCTCTTTTTTGTTTATATTATTTGGTACACAACTAATATTTTTTCAATTCTTGCATACATAGGAATTTTTTCTGGACTAATTATTCTTTTTAGTTATTCATTACGAACTATCAATAATATTTTTAATAAAAGGTTTATCAACAAAGGAAGTGCAATTGCGCATATCGGCTTAGGCTTATTATTTTTTGCCGTTTCTATGAATAGCATTCTTAGTTATGAAAAAAACTTAAATCTTGCTCCTGGTCAGTCTGTTACAGTCAATGAATCAGTTACAGAATTTTTTTTTAAGGATATTAAAGTTTTAAAAGCTTCAAATCATGATGTTATCTCAGCAGAAGTTTTTCTCTTACAGGATAAAAAAAGTTTATTTCTTAATCCTCAAAAAAGAAAATATGCTACAAGAGGTCAGATTACCTCTGAATCAGCAATTCATGCCTCTGTATTGAAAGACACGTACCTAACGATCGGTGATCAGTTAGAAAATGGTAGCTGGACTTTTTCACTAAAAATTAATTATTTTATAAAATGGATTTGGTTTTCAGCTGCTCTAATGGTTTTGGGGATGCTTTTAACAATTTTTAAAAAGAAAATGTCATGAATCAGTTTTTAAGATTTTTAATAGTGCTCCTTCCTATTCTTATTTTAGTTTTTTTTGCTAGGGTACTTTTAGTTGATGAGGATATTAAATTCTCAAACTTTAAATCAAAGAGTTTTCCTGAATTTCAATTAAATGATTTAAATGGAAATCCAATTCAAGCCAAGTCATTAAACGGAATAAAATTAATAAATGTATGGGCAAGTTGGTGTATTACTTGTCTTGTTGAGCACCCATTTTTAACTGAATTATCAGATAAAAATATTCAAATTATAGGTTTGAACTATAAAGATTCAGATACTAAGGCAATTGCTTGGCTTCGAAAGCATGGCAATCCTTACTTATTCTCAATATATGACCCAAGAGGTGATTTAGCTTTTGATCTTGGTGTTACTGGGGCTCCTGAATCTTATTTAATTATTGATAATAAAGTTTTAGCTTATATTCAAGGGGAAATGAATCAAACAAAATGGGATAACATTTTTCTTCCATTAATTAAGAAAGCTCGGCAGGGATCATGATGATCAAAAAATTAATAATAATTTTTTCTTTTTTTATCTTATCGATACCAGCTTTTAATGAGATAGTTTATGAATTTGAAGATTCGTTGCAGGAAAAAAGATTCTACTCATTGATCTCAGAGATAAGATGCCCAAAATGTACTAGTGGTAGCATTGCTAGTTCTGACGCACCTGTATCCCGTGATCTAAAAAATAAGGTCTATGAACTAGTTCTTGCTGGCTCTTCTAATGAAGAAATAAAAACGTATGTTTCAGAAAGATTTGGTAATTTTTCAGATTACAGACCCGCATTAGAAGGTACGAATTATTTTTTATGGTTTGGACCATTTATATTTTTTTCAATAATGCTAGCAATGTTTTTTCTAAAGCGCAGGATTTAATGTTATTGATCATTTCCCTTTCAGTAATTTTATTATTACCTGTAATTTCTTATTTACTACAACCATTATCAAATCAAAAATCTTTAATATTTTTATTTACGTTCTTGTGTTTCGGTGGGTTTGTTTTAAATTTTCTTTCTAGCAACTCTTTGACTGGGTCATGGGTTAAGGCAACTCAATCTGATTCTGTTCTTAATACTATCATTCAAGATAGAGAATTTGATGACTTTTTAATAAATAAATATTTAGAAAATACGACCTCAGAAGATGAATCCTTTCTGCTTGGAGTTCAAGTTTTTTATAAATCTTTAGAACTTAAATCATTTAACTCTGCAGAGAGCATTCTAAAGGCATTGAATTTAAAGTTTTTAGGAGATAACTTTCAAGTTCCAATCTTCAACTTGTTGGCAGATTTAAGAGATGCAAAATATCCAAACCTTGGAAATTCAAAAGTTTTAATAAACATTGAGAGCCCACATAATTGCAAATTGCAATCATTGAAATTTTTTGTTTCCATTCCTAATGGTCCAGAGCTAGATATTGCAACCAGAGAAATTTTGTCCCCAGATATAAATAAGCCTTTTACATTAGACAAATCAAATTCTTTGGTCAGGGGTTTTGATATTACATCAGCTTTTTTGCAACAAGAAATTATTAAAGTTGAAGCACAAGCCAATTGCTCTAATACGACCTTCCAATCATTTAAATCTTTAGATTTAAAGTATTCAAAAGACAACCAAGAGGAACTATTTTTTTATGCCAACGAATGGTTAAAAAAGGAACAATAGTTTAAAATGGGTAAAGGATAAATTAATGCAGCTTAAACACATCAAACTGGCTGGATTCAAAAGTTTCGTGGACCCCACGAGGATATCTTTCCCTACAAATATGGTTGCCGTTGTTGGCCCCAATGGGTGCGGTAAATCTAATGTTATTGATGCTGTGAGATGGGTTCTTGGGGAATTATCTGCAAAGAACTTGCGTGGTGAGTCTATGTCCGACGTTATTTTCAATGGTTCAGATTTAAGAAAGCCATCTGGTCAATGTAGCATCGAGCTTCTTTTTGATAATTCTATGGGAAAATTGGGCGGTACGTATGCCAAATACAATGAAATTTCGATAAAAAGAATGATGACTAGGGACGGACAGTCTCACTATTCTATGAATAATACAAGATGCAGGCGAAAAGATGTTCAAGATATCTTTTTAGGAACAGGTCTTGGGCCAAGAAGCTACGCCATTATTGAGCAGGGTATGGTGTCAAAGATAGTGAGCGCTAAACCTGAAGAAATGAGAGTCTTTATTGAAGAGGCAGCAGGAATATCTAAGTACAAAGAGAGAAGAAAAGAGACAGAGCAGAGGATTAAAAAAACTAAAGAAAATTTATCAAGGGTAAAAGATATTAGAGATGAGATTCAGAGACTAGTTAATCGGTTACAGAATCAAGCCAAAGCTGCAGAAAAGTATAAAAAATTACAAATTGAAGAAAAAGAATTCAAGTTAAACATTTCAATTTTAAATACTTTAAGCGCTAAAGCTAAAAAAGATTCTCTTAGTTCAAAAATCTCTCAGCTGAATAATCAAGTAATTGTAAAGTCAGCAGAGGTTAATACTCATCAGACATCAATTGATCAAATTAAGACAGAGCATGCATCTGTTTTGTCAGCTTTCGAGGAAGCTCAAAAGAACTTTTATACAATTGGTTCTGAGATTGCCAGACAGGAAACAAACTTACAAAACATTAATAAGGCAATTTTTCGATATGAAGAAGATTTGCTTAAAGCAAAGGAGAGATATGCAGAGGCATTGGATAATGAATCAAGTATAGAGAATATAAGCCCTAAAGAAAAAGCTATGCATTTATTAGATGCAATTTCTGAGGCTCTAAAAGATTTTGGTTCAAGTGCAGATTTTATACGTAGCAAAGCATCTGAGTTAAAAGAGTTATTAATTAGTATCTTAAAAATTACCTCAGCCCAATCTAAGAATATAACTAATGAATATTTAGTTAGACAGAATGAAATTTCCGAGCAGCTAAATCAAGCTAAAGAAAATAAACTTAAAGCTGAAAGTGATCTTGCAGAATTAGTTGAAAAGAGCTCAACAGCAGAATCAGAATTAAATTCTATTCGCCATAAACAATCCGTTGTGGATGTATCTATACAAGATGTTGAGAATAAAAAATCTATTGCTGCTTTAGATCTTCGCTCTTTGGAAGAGCAATTAAATAATTTAAAGCTGGATCTTAGAACATTTGAAGTTAATTTAGATAATGCATCAGAAACTTTAAAAAAGGCTGGAATTTCTATTTCTGATCTTAAATCAGAGGATTTCCAAGAAATGGATCTTTCGAATCTTGAAACTTCTCTAGCAAACATTCAATCTTCTATTATTTCTTTAGGAGCAATTAATTTGGCAGCTCCAGATGAGATTGCTGAGGAGGCTAAACGTATAGATGAATTAGATTCCCAATTAGAAGATTTAAATGAGGCTCTAGACAAGCTCCAAAGTGCAATCAAGAAAATAGATGTTGAGTCTAAGATGAAGTTTGATGAAAGCTTCAATGCTGTGAATTCAAAAATAAATGAGATTTTTCCGAGGCTTTTTGGTGGTGGTAAAGCTGCTTTGCAATTAATTGATGGAGATTCTTTAAATTCAGGAATTACACTTTCAGCCCAGCCTCCCGGCAAAAAAAATGCGACAATCTATCAACTATCTGGTGGAGAGAAAGCTTTGACTGCTCTTTCTCTAGTATTTGCATTGTTTGAATTGAATCCAGCTCCATTCTGTATGTTGGATGAGGTTGATGCGCCACTGGATGATATAAATGCTACCAGGTTTGTGGCTATGGTTGAGGAGATGTCTGATAGGGTTCAATTTATATTTATTACGCATAATAAAATTTCTATGGAAAAAAGCGATCATTTAATGGGAATCACGATGCAGGAAGCAGGTGTTTCTAGAGTCGTATCAGTTGGTGTAAAAGAAGCGCTAAAATTAGCCGCTTCATAGGATGCCTATCAATTTACAAATAGTTTTAGTTGCAGGAGCATTATTACTCTTTTTAATTATTTTATATCTTTTTTTTAGACCTCTTTTTACCCGAAAATTAATTCAAAACTATCTTGATGATTCTCAGACCATGCTTTTTGAAGACGAGGTTGAGCAAGGTACTTTAGGATTTTATGCTAAGAGTCAAACAATCGAAAGGCAGGAATTAATTGTATTAAATTTAGTGTCTATGGATAAATCAAATTTTGATATGAATCAAGTCTTAACATTATTAAAAAACTTGGATGCAAAATATGTAAATGGTTTTTTTATTTCAATAGATCTAAGTGGAAAAGAGATTTTTAGAATAGCAAGTGGAATTAATCCAGGCCTTCTTGAACCAGAAACAAAGACCCATGTTCTCTTGCTTGCTTTAGATTTATATCAGGTCAGCGATCCGTTTAAAGCATTTGAAATAATGCTCGAGTCTGCTTCAAATATTTCAGAGAAACTTCATGCAAGTATTTGTGACTCAGCTAGGGCTCCATTAAGCAAACAGATGATTGAACATCTAAAATCTAAAACTCAAGAAATTAGTCATCTCAAATCTATGAAACATATTTCTCTAAATGACTAAGCTAAACGAGAGATATATCTCTCTTCAAGATATTATTCGTTCTCATGACTATGAATATTATATTCTTGATGACCCTTCAATTTCTGATTATGAGTATGATGAACTTTTCAATGAGCTAAGAGAAATAGAGTCTCAGCATCCAAGTTGGATTAGTCCTGAATCACCATCACAAAGAGTAGGTATAAAGCCCGAGAGTGATTTTTCAACCTTTAAGCATTTCAAGCAAATGCTTTCATTGGCGAATGCATTTAATGAGCAGGATTTAAGAAATTTTCATGATCGAATTATCAAAAACCTTGATGAAATTAGTCAAATAGAATATTTCTGCGAACCAAAGATGGATGGAGCAGCGGTTTCGCTTATTTATGAGAAAGGCTTGCTTTCAAAGGGGATAACAAGAGGTGATGGAACGATAGGAGAAGATATTACCTCCAACATCAGAACTATCAGATCAATCCCACTAATACTTAAAGAGTCAGAAAATACTTTTCCTGAACTGGTTGAAGTAAGAGGCGAGGTATTTATCAATAAATCTGATTTTGATACTTTAAATCAACAAGCTAAAAAAAAGGGTGAGAAAGTCTTTGCTAATCCAAGGAATGCTGCAGCCGGAAGTTTGAGGCAATTAGATCCTACAATAACTAGTTCTCGACCATTAGCTTTTTTTGCCCATGGGGTTGGATCATGTAAAGGTAAGGAATTTTTTGATTTACAAGAAATGTTTGCTGTTTTTTCTTCATGGGGGTTACCAGTTAATAATTTAAATAAATTAGCAGGGTCTATCAAAGAATGTATTAAGTATTTTAAAGAGATTGACTCTTCTAGAGATCAAATTCCATTTGATATTGACGGAGTTGTTTTTAAAGTTAATGAATTATCCTTGCAAAAAATACTTGGTGAAATTTCAAGATCACCAAGATGGGCTATAGCGCATAAATTTCCTGCTGAGGAAGCTCTTACAGAAATAGAAAATATAGAGTTTCAAGTGGGAAGAACTGGTATTTTGACTCCTGTAGCAAAATTAAAAACAGTAAATGTAGGCGGTGTAAATGTTAGCAATTGCACTCTTCATAATCTTGATGAATTAAAAAGATTGGATCCCAGGATTGGAGATGGTGCTATTATAAAAAGAGCGGGGGATGTAATTCCTAAAATGGTCCAGGTTATTCCTAAGAAAAATGATCGAGCAAGCGCAATTCAGACTCCTGAAAAATGCCCAAGTTGTAATTCAGACGTAGTATTTAATTTTTACTCTGAATGGACCGTCATTGATGCAAGCAAATCAAAACCTCTTAAGAAATTTTCAAGCAACTATGAGGCTAAAAAATTTATTGAAGAGAATCAATCTTCTGAACTAAATATATTGGAAGAGGAGCTAGAAACCCCTTTTATTAAGTGTTCAGGTCGCAACAGTTGCCCGGACATCATTCAAGGTAAATTTGCTCACTTTGTTTCAAGAAAGGCAATGGACATTGATGGGCTTGGCCATGAAATTTTACATATATTGATTAACAAAGAATTTATAAAAGATTTTGCAGATATTTTTGCTCTGAAAGAGCATCGAATTGAGCTAGAGAGCTTAGAAGGGTTTGGAGAAAAGTCAGTTGATAATCTGATTAAATCTATAGATAAGGCAGCATCTGTTGATCTGTATAAGTTAATTTTTTCCTTAGGTATTGAAGAAGTTGGAGAGACAACTGCAAGAAACTTAGCAAATATTTTTGGAAGTTTTAATGCTTTTCAAAAATCTACATTTGAAAATCTGATTGAAGTACCTGATATTGGTCCAAGGGTTGCATCGAAAATTACTGATTATTTTCATGAAACAGTAAATCAAATTTCTATAAATAAATTACTACCATGTTTAAGCATCAACAATCCAAATATGAAAACTTCAAATGAAGATATGAAATTGTTAGGATTGCAGATTGCGATTACTGGCAAAATCGTACAAATGTCTCGAGATGAGATAAAAAATTTATTGATGTTAGGGGGAGCAAAAGTTACAAGCTCAATTTCTCAGAAAACAGACTGCTTAATTGTCGGTGAAAATGCAGGTTCAAAATTTGATAAAGCTAAAACCCTTGATGTTAGAATCGTGGATGCAGCCGATATAAATACTTTTATAAATGATCCTAAAAAATTCTTATAGTTTCCTAATTTTATTAATGATGATGCTTGCTTCATGTGTAAGCTCACCACCAGAAAAACCAGATAATATCTGTGAAATTTTTAAAGAAAAAAGAAGTTGGTACAAGGCAGCAATTAAATCTGAAAAAAGATGGAAACTGCCTCCTTATGTATTAATGGCATTTATCCATCAAGAATCAAGCTTCCAAGCTAAGATTAAACCAGAGAGAGATAAGCTATTAGGAATTATTCCATGGTTTCGACCTTCGTCATCAGTAGGCTACTCTCAGGCTTTAAAAAACACATGGCAAGATTATAAAGATGAGACAGGAAATTCTAGGGCCAAGAGAACAAACTTTTCTGATTCAGCTGATTTTGTTGGATGGTATGCTAGCAAAGGTTTTTATCAAGGCTTTTCATCAACTGATGCTCGATCATTATATCTTGCGTATCATGAAGGGTACGGCGGATTTAAAAAGAAAACTTATAGAAAAAAACAATGGTTAATTAGGGTTGCTGATAGAGTACAGGCTAGATCCAACATGTATCAAAAACAGTATTGGGGATGTGCAAAAGAACTGAAGAAAAAAAGATTTTTCTTTTTTTAAGATTAAACTTCTTTTAAAGTCAGGCCAAGTTTGATGGCTTCTTCTTTATATGTTTCTCCGGCAAGGATAGATTTTTTAGAGTTTTTCGTTAGGTATTTTTTACTCACCCTGATTAAGTCTTCAATTGAGCAATTAATAACCCCTTGCCTCATTTCCAGTCGCTTGCTGGTTGAGATACCCTCAAGATTGAGATTAAAATCATTCTTAGCCTCACCAACAGGTGAAAGAGGCTTATCAATGGATGATACAACACCTAAGATTGCTTCTTCTAAATGCTGTTCAGTGATTGATGTTTTAGACCATTTAATAGCATCTTTAAATGCAGAAAATGTTTCTGTACATTTAGGATCCCTATAAGAAAAGAGTTTAAAAGTATTGGTAGAGGTGTCATTGGTTGCGCCTGCGCCATAGGCTCCTCCTTTTTCGCGAATGGCTGTATGCAAAAAACCATTTCTTAAAACAACAGCTAAGACAGAAAGAGCAGGTGCATCAGGATCTTCCCTAGAAACGCCTTGAAATGCTTCAGCGCAATAACATACCTGTGATCCAGTGATCCAGGCAATCTCATCATTAATTGGCTCTATGAGATTTTGCTTACCATCAAATTCAATTTTTTTAAATTCTACGGATTTATCTTTCAATGCCTTTGGAGAGCATGCGGTAAAGATTTTAAATGGATTAGCTATAATTTTTAAATGAATATTTTTTAATTTATGTATTAACTCATTAGCATCGGTTACATCCTTGATTGTTGCAATTGCTGCTTTGGATTGATGGAGCATTTCCAGCCCTGACATTTGAAAGGATGTTGCAGAAAATTTATTTAAGCTGCTGGCTGCTGAGCTCATAGCCAAAAGGTGGCCATTTTTATTTAATGATTCTTCATTCCTAGCGATAAAAATATTAAACAAATCCCAAATTCTATTTTTTTCATCAAATCTTGCCTTTTCCAAGGTATTACAAATTAGTTTTTCCATCGCATCAAAATTTCCTTCTAAAGATTTTGAAGAGATAGTAAGGAATAATTTTCCTGGCTCATCAATATTATTTGTTTGTAGCTTGAAAGAAGCATTCATCCCGCCTGTAAGACTTGATTGAAGAGCTTGAATTTCTTCATATGAACTTTCTTGAAGACCTACTTCAGTTAGGATAAATGTATATAAAGATGAAAATAGTAATTCTTGGGAGGTAAGATTTTTGCAAGGAAACAAAAAATCTGAGTACATTAGACCATTGGTACCTACCTCATAAATTGATCTATTATTATTAGCAAAAGATTCATGGGTATATTCACGTTTAAGTGGTATGTCTTCAATTGTTACTTTGGGAAGAATTTCAACATCATCGACAGCTTCTTGCCTATTTTTTAAAGCTTTTGCGAGGTCATTTATTTCATCTTTTTCTCTGTCAGTCAGTGACTCTCCTTTTCTTCTTAAGGTTGATGAGAAGAAATTTTCTAAGTTCTCATTAAATTTTGTATCAGGCTTTAATTCATAGTTAAGCCTATGTTGATTCTGCAGCAAGCTAGTTGATATTAAATCTTCTATATATCCCTTTTTAGATATTAAATTTTTTAGTTTTGTGAAGTTTCCATCTAAATCTAACATTGAAATAGGATTATCATGATGTATACAAGCATTCATGCATCCCAGCATTAATTGCAATCCATATGGCATTCCTCCGCCTGAGACCTCTCTTTGGCCAATCTCCAATTGGTGAAGAGAAGCAGTCACCAAATCTTCTGATACCCCATCAGAGACAAGGCTCTCAAGCGTGGTTAGGATTAACTCTTCGACCTCTAATGCCTTATCTTGGCCAACCCCCTCCAAGCCAGCCATAAAAACAATTTCTTTATTACTTGGCTCAATTCCCATAAATGGGGAAGGGGATTTACCTAATTTTGAGAGCTCTAAAGCTTTCCTTAGAGGTGAAGCTGAGTTATCAAGT
This sequence comes from uncultured Gammaproteobacteria bacterium, assembly GCA_964444385.1. Lineage (GTDB taxonomy): Bacteria > Pseudomonadota > Gammaproteobacteria > Magnimaribacterales > D2472 > D2472. The sequence continues at coordinate 35,368 of CAYUHD010000004.1, read as the reverse complement.
AGAATATTTGATAAAAAATACTTTTCTAATAAATTTAGTGGGTCATGGCTATCACCTAACAACCAGCTTATGACAACATGATTATTTTTTTCATCTCCCGGAAGTGGTTGATATGTTCCGCTAGCCTGAAGTGGACTTGAAAATACTTTTGCTGGTTTAATAGTTAGTTGTTTTGAAGAAGGAGTAAATTTTTTAAAAACATTTTCTTCTAAATGACTGTGGACTTCTTCAATTGACACATTTCCAAAAGTAAAAAAAGTTGCATTGCTTGGATGATAATGCTTTTGATGAAAGGCAACTAAATCAGAGTGAGTTAAATCAATAATTTTTTCTGGGTCACCACCACTATTGTGATGATAAGTTGTTTCTTTAAATAGATGCTTGGACATACCGTGCCATAGCTGATCTGTTGGAGAGCTCATTGCCCCTTTCATCTCATTAAAGACAACCCCTTTAATTTCCAGTTTATTATCGCCATCAATTTCTAGTCGATGCCCTTCCTGTAAAAAATCAAGAGGATCTAGCCTTGGAAAGAATGCTGAATCAACATACACATCTAATAAATTACTAAAATCTTTATTATTTTGGGTTGCAAAGGGGTAAGCAGTCCAATCACTAGAAGTAAATGCATTCATAAAAGAGTTAAGTGAACGCCTGATCATCATAAAAAAAGGATCACGCACCGGATATTTCTTTGAACCACATAAGGATGTATGTTCTAAGATATGTGCTACTCCAGTAGAATCCTCTGGAATAGTTCGAAATGCAACCATGAAAACTTTTTCATCGTTATCTGCATCTAAATGTATATGTTGAGTGTTAAATTTTGAATGCTTGTAAATCTGAGCATTAACATCTAATAATTCTATTTTTTTAGATTCTTTTAGTTCAAACATGGTTTATAAATTCAATAAATGCATTATATTAGTCATATTACTGAGAGATTACTATTACCTATGACACTTAAAAAGCACTTTTTTATATTTAGTTTTTTAGTTTTACTACCAAGCTGTACCTCCACACCATTTACCGAGTTAAATAGTCGAAATAATTTTCAATTGGAAGACGGGACTAGTTTTAAAATTCAATTGAATAAAGACTTATTGCCGGTAGAAATGGACCCAATTTTAATTGAAAATCTGGGAGATGCAGCAAAGGAATATTTGGTTGGAGTAGGGCATCAATATTCCCTAGATGCCTCTTTAATTATTGATGTAAGCGTTACAACCAAAGAGAAGATTAAATATGATGATTTTCGCTTCTATGGCTATCCAATGTATAGAAGTTATCTATACGAGCCTGATAGAATTAATTCGGTTCCTGAATTTTTTCTGCGCATCTCTGTAAGAGATGAGGAATTAGATAAGACTCTTTGGACTGGATTAACCAAATGGCGAAAAGGTTCAAGTTATGCTCCAGCCGATCTTCCATCAGCAGAGATGTTGGTAGAGAATTTGCTGATTAATCTCTAAACCTTAATGGCTCAATAGCCAAAGCAATTCCAGAGGATAAGGGATTTGGCGAATTGTTGATTAAAGAAGCAATATAATCTCCTAGCATTGGACCTAAACTAAAACCTCTAGAGCCAAGTGCTCCTATTACATAAACATTCTCTTCAATTTTCCCTGCTAATGGCAATCTGTCCTTGCTTCCTACCCTAATGCGAGCTTCCATCAACATATCCTCTGAGCCAACAAGATCGATATTAAAATTCTTTTCGGTTCTAGCAATAAGTTCATGCCCAGCTTCATAAGAGATATCAATGTTTTCAAACTCCCTTTCATGAGTAGAGCCAATCCAAGTTATATCATTTATCTTAGGCAAGATGTATCCAGCTGAATTTAGAGGAAGATCCAAGTTTAATATTTGATCACCTTTCAAACCAACTAGCTGACCTTTTGAAATTTTAACTCCAGGTAAATATTTTCCCAATCCTGCGCCATTGGCAATAACTAAATCATCAAAGTCACATTTTTTTTCTTGATTTAAAAATTCAATAGCAATCTTAGATTTGATTTTGTGCCAACTATCGAAACAATGGTTATAGAAAATTTTTATGTTTGGGTGAGTTATCATTTCTTGGCAAATTAATTTCGGAAAAAGATAACCACCTTGTTTAACCAAAAGACCATTAGACTTTAATCCATATAATTTTTTCATTTCTTTCTTATCTAGGAGCCGAAAGAGATCATCTCGATTCATGCCTTTCATATCTTTAATCCAATCAGCTTGATAATCATTTGAGTGAGAAAACAACAGACCAGTTTTCTTGTAGGCATTAGGCATCTGTGAATATATTTTTTCTGCAAAGAAATAGCTCTGAGCAGTTAAAAAAGAATATGGCGAATCATTTGTTGAAAACCTTGGATACATTGCAGCTACAGGGATTCCTGAAGCGCCGGCTGCAATCTCATTAGCATACTCAAAAATTTCTTCCTGATAGCCATTTTGAGCGGCTGCATAGGCTATGGAGCTAGCTGATATCCCGCATCCAATAACACCTATTTTTTTTCTATTATTTGGGATGATGTTAGTTTTGAGAATATCCAATGATTTCTTTCCGACAAGCTTATGACGTTTGTTTCCAAAACCTTTTACTTTGTTTACCTCAAAACCAAATTTTGATAATCCTCTTTTAACAAAACCTGCCGCAGTAAAGGTTCCAAAAGTTGTATCTTTTCTAGAAAGGAATCCTATATTTTCAAAAACAGAGTTGCTCCACATTGAGCTGTTCTTACTTGGGTCAAATCCATCAAGATACCAAGCATCAATTTGGTTATTTTTAAATCCCAGTAAATTTTTTAATCCTGATTCAACATCATTTTGAATAAGCGTGAGTCGGATTTTAAGTTTAGGGAAATAGATCCTTTGTATGTCATTATGATTGTGATTATATTTTTCTATAAAGTAATCACATATATCTTTAAGGTCGGGAAAATTTTGTATTACCCTCAGCAGTTGCTCTTTAGTAGGCAAAGCTTCGTCGATAGAAAGATACTCAAGGTTATATATTTCTGTAGCTTGATTATTTTCGATCCAAAATTTTGCAGTAACAAAAAAATTTAGACCAAATCCAAATCCAAGTTCACAAATATGAATTTGAGAGCTGTTTTTAATTCTTTCTAAGAGCTTATTAGGTTTAATGAATATATTATTAATTTCTTCAAGGGCATCCTCCTGAAAAAACCTATCTTGATACTCATGTGAGTAAGGAGAATTATTTTCCCATTGAACATGTTGGCGTTTTTCTTCAAATGGGTTTTTAAAACAGCTATGATGAATTGGCATTTAGGAGTAGCTTATGAAAAAAATTAGTACCTTTCTACAATTATCTATTATATGCATTCTTTTTTTTAGTTGCTCTAAAACTGAATCAATATCCATACCTCAAACTGAAACAACCTCAGAAGTTGAAATGCTTTTTAAACACTCTGAGGAATTTGTTCAAAATATATATTCTTATGAGGATGGTATTCATGCTGCAGTAGGTTATGGAATTGCTAACTCCTATTTGATTGAAGGCGATAAATTCAATGTCATCATTGATGTAACAGATAGTGTTTTTCAGGCTGAAAAAGTTTATGAAAAGTTTTATACCATCAATTCAAATCCCATAGCTGCAATTATTTATACCCATAATCATGGTGACCATACCTTAGGGGCAAAGTATTTTGCTGATCAGCAAGAGGATGCTCCGTTAGTTATAGCTCATGATTCAACTGCAAAATCTGTTGAGAAAATCTTTGGTATTTTGAACCCGATAATTTCTTCACGTTCTTCAAAAATGTTTGGAACTACGCTTCCCGAAGATGAGGTGGTAAATGTTGGAATTGGACCTTATTTAAGCGTTGGCAGGAGCGCTCCAGGCTACATTAAGCCAAACGTTACATTTGAAGATGAATTAAAGTTAAACATTGCTGGAATTAAATTTGAATTCTTTCACGCACCCGGAGAAACCGATGATCAGATTTTTGTTTGGCTTCCTGAATATCAAGCACTATTTCCAGGAGACAATATTTATAAAACTTTTCCTAATCTATATACCATTAGGGGAACCTCTCATAGAGATGTGAATGCATGGGTAAACAGTCTTGATAAAATGGTAGCTTTGGAGCCAAAAAATATTTTTCCAAGTCATACATTGCCTTTTTTTGGTGATGCAGCTGTTGAGACATTGATGGATTATCGTGACGGTATTCAATTTATCCATGATCAAACGATAAGACTTATGAATCAAGGCATGCATCCAGAAGAAATTATTGAAAATATAGAGTTGCCTGAGGCGATTGCTTCTTCACCTTATTTGCAAGAATTTTATGGCACTGTGCGCTGGTCAGTTAAAAGTATTTTTAATGGTTATTTAGGCTGGTTTTCAGGAAATATTTCAGAACTTGACCCAACTTCTACCTTAAAAAGAGCTAATTTTATTTCCAATATGGTTGGTGGTCCTGAGGAGTTATTTAGTGAGTTTGAAAATGCTATTACAAACGAGGAGATGCAGTGGGCTTTAGAGTTATCAGATCTTTTATTAGCAATGGATCATCGTTCAAGAGAGGTAAACAAGTATAGGTCGGAAGCTGCTCTTTACCTTGGAACCATGGCTTCGAACCCTAACAAGAGAAATTATTTTCTAAGTGAAGCTCAAAGACTCTTAGGGAACCAAGATGCAGTAAATATTATCCCTCCGGAAGCCTCTATGCTTGATCAGATTCCTATGGATATGTTCTTTGATGTTTTAAAAGTTAATCTCAACCCAGAGAAAGTTGATGCAACCAAGATAATTACCGCCTGCTTTGAATTCTCTTCAGGTTTGACAAAAGCTATGATTTTAAGAAATCAGATAGCTCAAATTAAAGATAGCTTGCCTTTAAAATGCTCTATGAATATTCAAACAGATGAGCAAACTTTAAAACAAGTCCTAGCAGGATTAAAAAATCCAATAATGGAAATTGCTAATGGCACCATAATCGTTGATAAGGGCGTGCAGTTCCTTAAATTATTGACAAATTTTAGGCCTTAGTAGGTATATCTTTAAATGCTATACCTTTATCAGCTCTTGGGTCTTGAGGTAAACCTAGCACTCTTTCAGCTATAACGTTTCTAAGAATCTCATCTGTTCCACCGGCTATCCTTAGCCCTGGAGCACCTAGCCAAGCACCTTGAAATGAGCTCACTCCTTCGTTCTCATCAATTAGCATGCCAGCCATGTCACCAGAATCAATTCCAAAGTTTCCAATTGCTTGAAGTTTATTTGCACTAACTATCTTGGTGATAGATGCTTCTGGCCCAGGAGCTTCACCTTTTGAAAGGGCAGAGATTGTTCTGAATTTTGTATATTTAAGGCCGTTAGCTTCGCAAAACCAGTCTGCGAGTTTTTCTCGCACAGAATTATTTTTAATCAAAGCTTCACCAGCATCATCTTTAGTTTTAGAAAGAATAAGAGCTTCTTCTATATCTGAACCTCTTGCATCCCCTACAGCCAATCTTTCATTCATTAGTGTTGTGATGGCTACTTTCCACCCATCTCCAATTTCTCCAAGTCTTTGTGAATCTGGAATGCGAACATCGTCAAAGTAAACTTCATTAAAACCAGCTCCACTCCCAGCCTGCCCGGTAATTTGTTTAATTGGCTTTACAGTGATGCCCGGAGATTTCATATCAACAAAAAAGAAAGTTAATCCTTTATGTTTTGCAACATCTGGATCATGACGAACAACTAAAATACCAAAATCTGAATAGTGAGCTCCAGAAGTCCAAACTTTTTGACCATTTATAATCCAGTCATCGCCGTCTCTTTCGGCTTTGCTTCTTAGACCAGCAACATCTGAGCCAGCCGCAGGCTCTGAGAAGAGCTGGCACCAAATTTCTTTTCCTTCAGCCATTGGGGCTAAATATCTATCTTTTTGCTCTTCAGATCCATATTGCATCATGACAGGGCCACACATTCCCAATCCAATTTCAAAAATTCCTCCAGGAACATTAAATTTTGCCTCCTCTTGCCCCCAAATAATTCTTTCAATAGGAGATGCTTCAATGCCACCATATTCTTTTGGCCAATGAAGCATTGCCCATCCAGCTTCATATTTTTTTTGCTGCCATGTTTTTGCAACTTTTAAATGATCTTCTAAGGAGGAATCAGCATACCCGCCACTTTTATTTTCTTTTAACTCTGCATTAACTTCTAGCCATTCTCTGCATCTAGCTCTAAAGTTAGCTTGTTCTGGTGTATCGTTGAAATCCATAATTTATCCCTTTGTTAAAGTGTTAGTTTTTTCTAAGCTAGTGACCAATCTTTCTTTCCAAGTAGCTTCTGATCCAAGAAGGACAGAAAGAACTTTGGAACGTTTATAAAATAGATGACAATCATATTCCCATGTGAAGCCGTTACCACCATGAGTTTGAATATTTTCTTTTGAGCATAGTTGAAATGCTTTAGTGGCACTTACCCTTGATGTAGCAGCAGCAAGAGGAAGTTCAGAGGATTCTGAAGATAATGCCCATGCTCCATAATAGCAATTTGATTTGGCAAGTGTTACTGAAATATACATGTCAGCAAGTTTATGTTTAATGGCTTGATAGGATCCTATCTGTCTACCAAAAGCAAATCTTTCCATAGAGTAGGCTTTAGCCATGTCAAGAGCAGCTTGTGATCCTCCAACTTGCTCGAAGGCAAATAAAACAGCCGCTTGATCAAGCAGATGCTGAATATATAACCAACCCTCCCCAGATTTACCAAGAAGCTTAGATGGAGTATCCTTAAATTCAACCTTAAAAAATGCTCTAGAGGTATCAAGATTTTTTTGAGGTGTGACAGTGACTGACGGATCATTTAGATCAATCAACCTCAGGTCAGTTCCCGCACTGGATTTAACTACCACAATCATTTGAGAAGCCATTCCAGCATCAGGAACAGCAATTTTTATGCCGTTGACTTTGTCAGGTGTAGCAGAAACATTTAGATTTGCTTCAGTTGCTTGATGCATATCTTCAGCAATTCCATAGGTTCCTACAATTTCTCCTGTAACTAATTTCGGCAGTAAATCAGACTTAATTTCTTCATCGGCATACTTAATAAGGGCCTCAGTGAAAAAATAAACAGATGAGGAGAAGGGAACAGGTGCAAGAGATCTTCCAAGTTCTTCAGCGATCACACAAAGCTCTAAATGACCAAGGCCAAGGCCCTCGTATGCTTCAGGAACTCTAATACCGGTCCAGCCAAGCTCAATAATTTTCTGCCAGAGCTCTAAATCAGCTTCCGTTGAGTTGTCCATAACATTTCGTGCATTTGAAAGACCGCCTTCTTTATCAAAGAACTTTCTGGCTTCATCTTGAAGATATTTTTGATCATCAGAGAAATCTAAATTCATAATATTGTTATATAGTTTTAAGTTAAGGCTTATAATTTAATGCCTTATTAGAACATATTATTAAATACAATTTAACAAACCAAATCTCACAAATTATGGCAATGAAAATTTCAGCAACAAAAGAAGAGGATTCTGATATTAGTAAAAACACAAGCGGTTTATTTCTAGGAGTTGTTTTTGTTCTTTTATTGATTGGCATTCTTGCTCTCTCTTTGTGGGTAAGTGAGCTATCTAAAGCTTCTAGTGATATAAATTTTAAAGTTGAATCAAGACTCTCTATTTTAGAGGAGCAACTTCAATTAGCTGACTCAACCTCTACTGATTTTTTATCAGATATTAATTCTCAACTTCAATTTCTTGATAAAGAGATAAGGAAATTATGGGATTTAAGCAATAAACGAAATAAAGCAAATATTGCAAAGCTCACAAAAGACATTAGCAAACATTCCATAGCTCTCAAAGAAATAGCGATGACTCAAACAAATGATCAAAAAAATATTAATGCAATTAAAAATCAATCTAAAAAATTAAAAATTATGCTTGATGAGCTTTCACAAGCAAATCAGAAAAATCTTGTAACTCTAAATAAAATAGCTGAATTAAATAAGAGTGTTTTATTGCTTGAGGAAACCGTTCAAGCATTTGATTCATATAGAAAACAAAATAATGAGATGCTTCAAGACATGCAATTACAGATTTCAAGAATAAAAACCCAAACTAATCCTTAAAATTTATTTTTACTTTTAAGTAAAAAGTTTGGGATTTAGCCAAAAAACAGGTATATTTTCAACTATACATTCTTCACATTGGAAGGGGGAAACCATGAAGAGACTATTAAGCATATTAACAATTGCTGCTTTTGTAGCTACGCCTAGCATTTCTATTGCTCAAGATTCTGAGCTAGCGCTTGAAGAGGTTGTAGTTACGGCAACGAAAAAAGAGGAAAATGTTCAGGATATTGCTCAGACCGTTAATGCGGTTTCAGGGAGCACACTGGATAATTATCAAATCAGAGATTTAAGTGAATTAGCGCAGGTTGTATCCGGTGTTGAGTTTACACAAATTGATCCTAGAAGATCTACCATTATCATGCGAGGTCAAAAAATGGATCCTGATGGTGGAAACGACCAACCGATTCAAGGTTATGTTGATGAAGTTCCTCTTCGAGCTGGAGAGATGTTCCTTCAAATGTATGATACGGAACGTGTAGAAATTCTTAAAGGCGCTCAGGGAACTCTTCAGGGGGTTGTTAGCACTGGTGGCGCCCTTCACATCTATACGCGATCAGCACAAGTTGGTAGTGACGAGCGAAATGGCTACGTTAAAACAACATGGGCAGATAATATGACTTCAATTCTAGAGGCTGCAAGTGATCTTCATTTCTCCGACACTTTGTCTATGAGAGTTGCCGGCGTCATGAATAATAACGATGGTAAAGAAGTAAGAAATATTAGGACCGCTGTTAATGAGTCTCATACTTATGATTCAGGTCGTATAAGTCTTTCTTGGGAGCCAACAGATGCTCTTTCAGTTAGATTTAAATATCAAAACATGGAAGTAAATTCTATTTATCCTCAACCAGTTGCAGGTAGCAATGGAACCTTTCCATTTGATGCTTTTAAATTCGTAACAGGCTTCTCAAACCCATGGTTCCCTCCTGTAACAGTTGATTATGCTGGCGCAGCAAATGCATGGGTTTCTACGATTGGTGCTTTAGCTGGTCCTGCAGCTGCAGGCCAATTGGCATTTTTACATAGACCAAGCTATTCAGATATTCCTGCTGAGGGGTTAAAACCTGAAGATGGCGTTGCTTTACACTATCAAAATCCAAGGCAGAACACGAGTGCTGAAGTACATAATTTAATGATTGATTATGATATGGGCAGTCATGCTTTAGCTATTAGATGGTCAGATGGTCAGACCGATGCTATGGGGCTCATTGATAGAGATTATGCTGGAGCCTACACCTATGGTTACCCTCAAGAGGTAAGAACACTCACTGGTATTGAGACTATTGAGATGAGGATCTCTAATCAAGACAGTGACAAGCTTGAATACACCATTGGATTCTTTTCTAGAGATTCACAAACATTTACTGATGCAGATTTAGATGTCTCAATGGACAACTATGAGGTTGCACCTCATATATTTAAGCCACTAGTTGGATTTGAATACAAGACACCAAATCAAGCATGTCTTGCTGAAAAAGCAAGCCCTGGTTTGTTTGCTCAAAAGCCAGTTGTAACAACTTGTATGGGTATCCCAGTGAATAATAAAACAGAAGCATATTTTGCAAACTTTAAATACAACATAGCAGATAGTGCTTTTATTCAATTAGGTTTAAGAGAGCAAGAAATGGTTGGATATAGAGCTCAAAATTTATATCTACCTGTTACTGCTCTTGTGACAGCAGCGAGTGGTGGCGGAATGACAATTCCTAGAATCCCTTTGGCTTTTCAAAATTCTAATAATGATTCAACGACTGGAAGCCTAAAGATGGGATATTATTTATCTGATGATGTCATGATCTATGTAGCTAGAGAAAGTGGTTTTAGAAGTCCAGGTGCAACCATTGCTCCTACTGCAATCAATCCAGCATTACTCCCTTTTGCTGAAGAAGAGTCTGATATGACTGAATTTGGTATGAAAGGTACTTTCATGGATGGTAGATTAAGGCTAAATGCTGCTTACTATGATTATGCGATTGATGGCTATCAAACCAAGTGGGATAACGTTTCTGCTAGAACCTACACAGCAGCTGGACCAGATGTTGTTAAACAGGTCATGGGCGGAATCTTTAATAACAACAATGCTTCAATTACAGGTGTTGATGTTGAGTATGTATATGTTGTTAATCCTGACTTGATTCTAGGTGGCAGCTATACATCAACTGATAGTGAGTATGAAGCAGGTTCTGTTGGGTATGCCAATAATCCTTTATATACTGGAATGATGGCTGCAACCAGAGATGTTAGCGGACAAAGAATTAACGATGATGCTGAAAGATCTATGACTTTTTATTTAGATCATACAGTTCCAGCATATTGGGGTGGTGAGAGATATACTCGATACAACGTTAGCTGGAGAGATGAAAGAACTAGCGCTATTAATCCTGATCTTAAGATCAAAGAGTTGGTTTTAGCTAATTTAATTGTGGGTTGGAAATCATCAGATGGCGTATGGGATGCAAGTTTCTTTGTAAAAAATATCACAAATGATGTTGATCTTTCTCACATTCAAGCTTATTACTCAGACTATCACTTACCTGGTGGCGGAAGCTTACCTTCTAAGTTTTATGCTGCTAACACCAACATGGGAAGACAACTGGGAGCTCAGCTCGTATATAACTTCTAAGAAGTTGATCTAATAGGACTTTTTTAAAACGGCAACTTAGGTTGCCGTTTTTTTTAGAGATAACTTTCAATGAAAAAAATATTTTTTTTATACCTTGCCGTAACATCTAGTTCTTTGTTTGCAAATGATAACCAAGTCTATCTAAATGAAGACAGGGAGCCCTGTAGTGTTCATGTCCAGAATAGAATGCCTCTATTTGGTGATTTACATGTTCACACTGCTCTCTCACTTGATGCAAATACTCAAGGAACCTTAAATACACCAGATGATGCATATAGATATGCAAAAGGACAGTCGCTTTATTTGCAGCCTTACAATGAAGATGGAATAAGCTCAAGAATTTCAAAATTAAAACAACCGTTAGACTTTGCTGCAGTCACTGATCATGCTGAACTTCTCGGAGAGGTCAGACTTTGTTTAGACCCTAAAAGCCCGAAATATAATGGTTTCCAATGCCTGGTATATAGAAGTTTTCCTAAGCTCTCATATTTTTATATGAATGCAAAAGCCAGCCTGGGTAAACCGTTAGGTATGTGTGGAAATTCAAGAGAGATTTGTTTGGATGCTGCGACGATACCATGGCAGGAAATCATCCAAGCAGCTGAAGAACATTATGACAGAACAGAGACTTGTAAATTTTCAACCTTTGTTGGTTATGAATGGACAGGAGCAGCATACTCAGGAAATAACCTTCATAGAAATATAATATTTGAAAGTTCTAACGTTCCCTATCAGCCTGTAAGCTTTTATGAGGCCCCGACAAGGGCTGAGTTATGGGAGCTACTAGACCAAGAATGCTCTAAGAACTGCAATTATATGGTGATCCCTCATAATTCAAATTTAAGCAATGGCTTTATGTTTGAAAAACCGAATCAAGATGAAATATATCTTCAAAATATTAGAGAGCCATTGGTTGAAATTTTTCAACATAAAGGAAGTTCAGAATGTGCGGTAGATTCTCAAGACCCTTTGTGTAGTTTTGAGCAGTTACCTTACAAAGATTTTAAATCAAAATTTAGTAAAGACTTTTCTCAGGGGCCGAAATCTAGTTTTGTTCGTGATGCTTTGAATGAAGGAATGCTTATTCAAAAAGAACAAAAAATTAATCCTTTTAAGTTTGGATTTATTGGAAGCACGGATACCCATTTGGGAACACCTGGATCAGTTGATGAGGAGGCTTTTCAGGGGCACGGCGGTGCGGGCAAGTCATTTAGAACATCTATTCCAGAGGGTCTACCAGATGATATTGAATTTAACCCTGGTGGTCTAGCAGTCGTTTGGGCTGAGGAAAATAGCAGAACTTCTATTTTTAATGCTCTTAAGCGAAAGGAGGTTTATGGGACATCAGGACCACGATTTTTAGTTAGATTTTTTTTAGGAGAGACCTTGGATGAGGATCTTTGCAATCACCCAGATGCTATCTCATATGCATATGAAAATGGAGTGCCTATGGGCGCAACTTCTCAGTCCAATCTGATGTCAAGAGCTAGACTTTTTATTTCTGCTTTAGCAGATTCATCACTGAAACATCAGTATATTGAAAAATTGCAAGTGGTAAAAGGCGTAATTAATAATGGTAAAATTGATACTTCAGTGCATGACATTAAGACTCATCATCCAATACAGTTAGATTTAAATTCTTGCCAAGTGATAGGTACTGGAGTTCGGTCAATGTGCACAGTTTGGGAAGATCCAAACTTTAATCAAGGCGATGAAGCATATTATTACGTTAGAGTTGTTGCAAATAAATCATGTCGGTGGTCACATGATCTGTGTTTAAAGAATTCTACCTACTGTGAAGAAGAAAGTGATTCAGCAGCGCCAAAGTTCATTCAAGAAAGGGCATGGACATCACCAATATGGCTTGAAAATTCTTAGAATATTTGACACGCTCTGAAAAATTATGTTCCATTAGGTTATGAATAAATTAGCGTTGCAATTATTTTTAGTCTTAGCTTTCATACCGATCGCAATATTGATTAGCTCTATCATTATTACTTTGGCTCCACTTTATTGCTGGGGGCTTGCAATTAATGCCTATCGTTTTGGTAATACTAAAGAGCTATATTTTTGGTTAGCAATGGGCGTGGTTGCATTTTTCTTAGCATTATTTGTATTGGGAGTTTTATAAATGTTGAAAGCTTGTATTATTTTTTCAGCTTTATGTCTATTTGCCATTGGCTGTTATGTAATGTTCAAACCTGACTTGAGTGATCTAGGATTTATTCCAGTTGTTGCAACTAATCCAGAGACTGCCTCTGAGTTTAGATCATTGTTTGCTGGTTCATTCATTGCATATGCATATTTGTTGATACGTTTTACATATTCTTATAACCCCATATCAATTGCCGTTAGTATTGCCTACATATTGGGTTTTATTGCAATGGGGCGCATAGTCAGCTTTTTTTATGAGGGATTTAATTCATTTAGTCTTTTTGTTTTTTTTGGCGAAGTATTTTTAATTTTTGTTCTCATCATGGCGCATAGAAAAAGAAAAAATGAAATTCCATATTTCTAGTTCAAACTGAATAAATAAAATTTCTTAATATTTCTTTATTCTGTAATATAATTCTTTCTCTTTCTGGGGATGTGGTGGAACTGGTAGACACGCTTGGCTTAGAACCAAGTGCCGAAAGGTGTGGGGGTTCGACTCCCTCCATCCCTACCAATATAATGTAAATATGAAAAAAAGTATTCTAGGTCTATTTATTATCACTAGTTTATTTTTTATTATTTTTTCAATTTCTTACTCTAATCCAGGAGTGAGTTTACCATCCATTCCTCCAGCTAATTCCAAAGATATTACTTCACAAAAACTCTCTTGGTTTTCGCGTGCAGCGCTTGATTTTTATTTTGATATTAATATTTGGAGAAAAGCTGACTCAGGATACGTTGCTCTTTTTGCAAAGGATGGACAACTTATTCACGCAACAGCAAAAGGTATGTCTGATATAAATAATAGTATTCCAATGAATACTAAAACTCGATTCAGAATTGCATCCATGACAAAGCCAATAACTGCAGTCGCAATTTTAATTCTAATTGAAGATGGCTTTATAAATCTTGATGATCCAGTTGAAAAATTTATACCCTCTGCAAAAAAAATAAGGGTTGCTGTATCTGATAATCAATTAATTGATAATAGATTAGTTACTGAGCCTTTAAAGAGACCGATTACGATTTTTGATTTACTGACATTTACTTCAGGAGCAGGTTATAGCGACTCTCTTGATAATAAAGGGGAGTCAAATCTTGCAAAAATTTGGTCAAAAAATAATATTTTCAAAGGCACTGGATCTTTGGAGGAAAGAGTCAATAGAATAATCGAACTTCCTTTTTTTGAGCACCCAGGTGAAATATGGCGTTATGGTTGGTCAACAGATATTTTGGCAAGAGTTGTTGAGGTAGCATCCAGAAAGAAATTTGATCAATTTCTATATGAGAATATTTTTTTACCTCTCGAAATGAATAATACTAATTTTTTAAGTCAAGAAAATAATGACAATGAAATAGCTAAGGTCTATTCTAGAAATGGCAAATTCAATTTAAATCTTGTAGAAACTCCTAGAAGCAACCCATTAGATTGGACACCAGGAAGTAGTGGTTTAGTCTCTAGCGCCGAAGATTATATGAGATTCGCATTAATGCTTTGGAATGGTGGAGAATACAACGGAAAAAGGATTCTATCTTCAAAATCGATTTCTATGATGACTTACCCTCATATAGAATCTGGAGTTATTGCAAACCAAGTTGAAGGTATGGGTTTTGGGTTTGGAGTCGCTGTAGTAATTAATTCAGCTAAATCAATTCAGGTTGATAGAAACAGAGATTTTTTTTGGTCTGGCTTTTATGGCACTAATTTTTTTGTTAGTCCTGAAACTAGATTGGTTGGAGTGATTATGTCACAAAATCAACCTCCAGAATTTTCTCCTTGGCCAGGATCGTTTGGTGTATTTGTTGCGCCTGCTTTTGGTTTCTATGGTATTTAATATTTTTGGAACTCTATGTGCTTTTAAATGATGAATATTTTCAATCTTTTGTTATATTACCCATATGAAATATTACCTATTGCCACCTCTAGTAATTTTTTTTCTTTTCGGTTGTTCTGAGAATGATGCTTACTTTGAAAGATTATTAAATGCAGACGCTGAAGATGAGTCATGGTTGTTGCATGGAAGAACCTACGATGAATCTAGGTTCAGTCCATTAAACGATATCAATGATTCAAATGTTGGAGAACTTGGACTTTCTTGGTCATTTGAAACCGGTACAAATAGAGGCCATGAAACAACCCCGATTGTAGTTGATGGCATGATGTTTATTACCGCTCCTTGGAGCATTGTGTTTGCATTGGATGCAAAGACTGGTGAAGAGATATGGTCATTTGATCCTGAAGTTGATAAGGCATGGGCAAGAAATGCTTGTTGTGATGTTGTTAATAGAGGAGCTGCAGTTTGGGACGACCAAGTTATTTTTGCAACCATTGATGGCCGCTTAATCTCACTAGATAAAGAATCTGGAAGCGTTAATTGGGATGTTCTAACTATTGACAAATCTAAGCCATATACAATTACAGGAGCCCCAAGAATTATTGATGGCAAAATTATTATTGGCAATGGTGGTGCCGAGTATGGTGTAAGAGGTTACATTTCTGCCTATGAAATTCAAGATGGATCCATGTTATGGAGATTTTTTACTGTTCCAGGAAATCCTGATAAACCTTTTGAATCAGAAGCTCTAGCAAAAGCAGCTGAAACCTGGTCTGGGGGGAAATGGTGGGAAGTGGGCGGTGGAGGAACTGTGTGGGATTCCATGGCTTATGATCCTGATCTTAACCTTCTATATATTGGAACAGGTAATGGTTCTCCTTGGAATAGATATGTGCGAAGCCCTGGAGGGGGAGATAATCTTTATCTTTCATCTATAGTGGCGATTAATCCTGATAATGGAGAGTATGTCTGGCACTATCAGACTACACCTGGAGATACCTGGGATTATACCGCCACACAACATATGATACTTGCTGACATTGAGCTAGATGGCGTGCCCAGAAAAGTAATTATGCAAGCTCCTAAAAATGGCTTTTTTTATGTGATAGATCGAACTAACGGTGAATTTATTTCTGCTGAAAGTTTTGTTCCAATGAATTGGGCTTCTCATGTAGACCCTGAAACTGGAAGACCTGTAGAGATTCAGCAAACCAACCATGAATCCCAACCTGCCTTAACAACACCTGGCCCACTTGGAGGTCACAATTGGCATCCAATGTCCTATAGTCCAAAGACAGGCTTAGTTTACATTCCTGCTCAAGAAACTTTATTTATTTTTTCAACTGATAGTAAATTTAAATACAACCCAGCCACTTGGAATACTGCTCAACAAATAGAAATGACTTATCTTCCAAAAGATCCAGATGAGCTTGCAATGGTTGATTCGGCAACAGTAGGTTATTTGCTTGCCTGGGATCCAAAAAAACAACAGGAAGTATGGAGAGCTCAATATAAAAGACCTTGGAGTGGCGGAGTCTTGTCAACTGACGGCAACTTAGTTTTTCAGGGCACATCTGATGGAAGATTTATAGCTTATGCAGCAGATTCGGGTGACCTGTTATGGAGCATGGATACTGGTCAAGGAATTGTTGCCCCTCCAATTACATACAAAATTGATGGCGAGCAATATATAGCTGTTCAGGTTGGATATGGTGGAGCATATGCTTTGTTGGGAGCATTTGAAGCAGCTAATGAAAATCCAGCAAGAGACGGCAGAATGATGGTATTCAAACTTGGGGGCGAGAAGCTAGAAGAACCAGTTGCAACAATAGCTCAATTAAACCCTACAATTGTTGAATTAAATTTTAATGCTCTAACTATTGCGCGCGGAGAGTATGAGTATCATGAGCATTGTCAATTTTGTCATGGAGCTGGGGCAATTGGTGGAGGAGTGCTTCCTGATTTAAGAATATTAGATGATCAAGGTAATGCCTCATTCTTGGGAAGCGTGCTTGGTGGAGTGCATGGAAGCGGCATGGCATCATTTAAGGATGTATTAAACATAGAACAAACCCAGCAAATTCATGAATACATTAAACATCAAGCAGTTTTAACTGGAGTTGCAAGCTCAGCAGATCAATAAAAGCATCATTTGATACCATGGTTTATAATGATCCATGGATAGTAAATACGATATAGCTAAAGATTGGCTCCCTAGATATACAGGAATGCCTGTAGATGACTTTGGAGACTACATTCTACTTACAAATTTTCAGGATTACGTTGAGCAGTTTGCCAATAGATATAATTCTAATGTCCAAGGTGAAAATAGGCCTATGTCCTCCTGCACGAATGATGCCGGCTTAAGCATTATTAATTTTGGTATCGGTTCGCCTAATGCTGCAACAATTATGGATTTACTAGTTGCGAGGAAGCCGAAAGGGGTACTATTTCTTGGAAAATGTGGTGGATTAAAAGATTCGTCTGAAATTGGGAACCTCATTTTACCTATTGCAGCTATCAGAGGTGATGGAACTTCTAATGATTACTTTCCTCCAGAAGTTCCAGCATTACCTTCTTTTAAGTTGCACAAATTTGTCTCTGACAAAATCTTAGACGCAGGAACAGACTATCGAACAGGAGTTATCTATACCACTAATAGAAGAGTTTGGGAGCATGATAAAACCTTTTTAGAAAAACTTAAGAATACTACGGCCATTGGTATTGATATGGAAGTTGCAACTATTTTTATTGTGGGGCATTACAATGAAATTCCTCGAGGTGCTTTGCTTTTAGTTTCAGATGTTCCTGTTACTCCTGATGGAGTTAAGACGGAGAAATCAGACCAAGCAGTTACATCTAAATGGGCTAAGCAACATTTAGACATTGGAATTGACGCCATGACCGATTTAAAAAATAGCAGAGATAAGATTAAACACTTTCGTTATTAATTTTTTTGCTAGATTAAGAATTAGTGTATTCTAATGATCTTATGGGAAGATTAATTAAATATTTTTTAATTATAATTGCATTATATTTGGCAATGAGGACATTAATTGCTTTGTTTTTTTATGATCAATTGCCCATTGCATTTATTGCAACTGAATTTAGCCAAGATCAGATGGATGAATATCGAGCTCGAGTACTCATACCAGGTTTCTTTCTTACATTAATTTATTTTATTTCTAGATATCTTTCAGGTAAAAATCCTACTTCGGCTATCTGGCCAATATATGTTTCAAGCATTGCTATGCTTATTACTCATATCATTGGATTCATAATATTTTTGCCTTTAGCTCAGGACTCAATTGCAATGTTTTTAGTTACTTTAGCTATCTTTTTTGTTGCTAGAAAAGCACATCATAAAAGGAAAAACGAGATTTTTTAAGGAACATTATGATCTGGATAATAAGGATATTTCTTTTGGTTTATGCAGTTTTATATTTAGGTATAGGAGCTTGGGCAATCATTGATCCTGTTAAGGATGCTCTTGATATTAGCTATCAGATCCCATCATTTATGGATGCAGTAGGCTTAAGGGTTTCTGATGTTATTGGTTATTCTGAAGTTGCTGGTTTATATGGCGGGATAAATATGATTATTGGGTTATTGTGTCTACTTGGTTTGTTTAGCAGAGGTATTGCTACCTATGCATTCTCATTGTTAGCTTTTTTAACTTTTAGTATTGCCCTTGGCAGATATTTATTTGCATTAATTCCATCAACCCCTACTTTTTACAACACTTTTTTTATTTTTGAGGTAACAACTTTTGTGTTGTCACTATCTTTTTTCTTATATATGAAATATCTATACAATCCCAGAAAGAATGCCAATGTAGAGGATGTAGCTACTGATTAGGATTATTCCTGCTGTTACAAAAAGACCTCTTATAAATTTGAATTTCGTCAATGAAAACGTTAATAATATAAAAGCCACACTTAAAAGTGCAAGGATATTAAAATCCCTTTGCATGACAATTGGACTTAGTTGAACTGATCCAAAAAATCCAATGATTGGGATGACAAAGACTAAATTTAAAACATTAGAACCAATAATATTGCCTACCACCATTTGATGTTTACCCTTTTTGAGGGCTGCAACTGTAGCAGCTAATTCAGGCAGACTGGTGCCGAGAGCAATTATGGTTAGGCCAATGATTAGCTTTGGAATACCCAATAATAAAGCAGTCATCTCAGCATACATGACTGACATATTGGCCCCTACAATCAAACCAACAAGACCCACCATGGATAAAAAGAGACTTTTTGTAAATTCAGATGATTCAGAATCCTCTTCATCAGGTATTCCTTCAGTTTTCATGAGAATGTACATAAACAACATAAATAAAACCACAAAACCCATGCTCTCATTAAAAGAAACTGTTCCATCTGCAAGGGTTAATCCAAGTAATAAGACTGATAAACCAAAAGGCACTAAGTTCCATAAATGAGTTTTGGAAGTAGTATTAAAGTATAAGCATGACACCCCAAAAATTAGTGCTATATTTGAGATATTTGATCCTATAGCTGCACCAAGAGCTATATCCTCATTTGCATTTAGTACCGCAGAAATAGCTACAAATACTTCCGGCGCAGAAGTTCCAGCTGCTATTAGGGTCAGCCCTATTACCAAATCACCAACACCTAAATGTTTTGCAATTACTGATGCGTGATCGACAAATTTATTAGCACCCCAGACAAGAATTGTAATTCCTAAAAGTAAGAGTGTTAAATTAAAAATAAGTGCCATGACAGTATTCTAAATGTAATGCTATTGAATTCATAATGATTTCAAGAGAACATAAGCATTTACAAAAATGTAAGGGTAATTATGAAAATCACGGAACTGTTTAATGTGTCAGGAAAGGTAGCAATTGTTACAGGAGGCTCAAGAGGAATTGGTGAAATGATAGCCACTGGCTTCTTAGCAAATGGAGTTAAGGTATATATAACTGCACGAAAAGAAGCTGCTTTAATTGAAAAGGCTAAGGAATTATCTGAAATGTATGATGGTGAGTGTATTCCAGTTCCTTGTGATCTTAGTACCATGGATGGAATGGACGCATTTGTTAATTTCATCGGATCAAAAGAAAATCATATTGATTTTTTGATAAATAACGCAGGCGCATCATGGGGAGAGCCCTATACAGAATATTCTGAAAAAGGGTGGGATAAGGTAATGGATTTAAATGTAAAAAGTATTTTTTATTTAACTCAAAAACTTACCCCAATGCTTTCTGCGAATTCCTCATTAGAAATCCCATCAAGAGTAGTAAATATAGGGTCTGTAGATGGATTGAATGTTCCTATCATTGAAGCTTATGCATACGGGACTTCTAAAGCAGCAGTTCACCATTTAACACGAATTTTAGCCAAAAGACTTGTTGGAGAAAATATTTTAGTTAATGCCATTGCGCCTGGTCCTTACAAGTCCATGATGCTAGGTGCTGCTGTTAATCATGATTACTCATTTATAGAATCAAGAAATCCTAGAAAAAGAATTGGTTCACCCGAGGATATAGCAGGACTTGTAATATTCTTATGTTCTCGAGCCGGAGCATATACTGTTGGAGCCATCATTCCCTCAGATGGAGGTTTGGTTGGAACAGCAGGACATGATTTAAGTTAATTATGAGTATTTATGAAAAATATTTTTTGCCAAAGCTGTTAGATTTCTGTTGTGGGATGGAAGGATTTCAGAATAAAAGATCGCAAGTTGTACCAATGGCTTTTGGAAAAGTCCTAGAGATTGGAATTGGGTCAGGTTTAAATTTTGATTATTACAACTTTGATAAAGTAACAGAAGTTGTTGGTGTAGATCCAGCAGTGAGCTCAGTTGCTATGGCAAAATCTAGAGCAGCAAAATTTAATTCTAAAATTTCCTTTATTGAGGCTAGCGCAGAAGTTATTGACCTAGAATCTTTAACTTTCGACAGTGTGGTAATAGGTTACAGTCTTTGCACTATTCCAGACCCTCTTAAAGCCTTATCAGAAGCTCGTAGGCTTTTGAAACCAGATGGCTCATTATTTTTTATGGAGCATGGCTTAGCTCCTGAGCCTAATATTCAAAAATGGCAACATCGAATAACACCTGGTTGGAGAAAAATCGCAGGTGGTTGCAACCTTGATAGAGATATTGAAGAACAGATCCTGTCAGGTGGATTTAAATTTAAAGATTTAAAAAAGAAATATATTAAGGGACCAAAGATAGCTGCTTTTCAGTATTATGGGGAAGCCCTTAAAACTTGATTGAACTGACTTCTTTAAAAGACTCTGCAATTAGATCTCTCATCCAGATATGGGATCCATCGTTATCATCACTGCTATGCCAAATTAGATATTGTTCAAGGGGAGGGACATCGAAAGGAAGTTCAATGTAACTAAGCCCATGTTTTTTTGCGAAGGTCTCAGCGCAAAGCAAACAAAGATCTGTTGATCTCACGATTTCAGGTGTTACTAAGTAATGTTGAGCTCTAAGAGACATTTCTGGTTGCAATTGCATTTTTTGCATTTCCATTTCTACAACAGAGGCACCTCTTTTTCTATTAGAAATATTTATATATTTCAATTTGAGGACTTCCTCTAAAGTTAAAGCAGTAACTTTACTGACTGGATGATTAGCACGATGAGCTATAACAAATTGATCAGAGAAGACTTTCATCGCATTTGTATCTTTGGAGTTGGGTATAAAAGGATCTACAGCGAAGTTTAATTCATTCGTTGCTAAAGCATGAGGGACTTTATCTCTTGCAGAATAGTAGCACTCAAGCTTTATGTTCGGCGCTTGTTTTTCAATTTTGCCAATTAAGATCGCCAGAATTCGACCTTCATTAATATCACCAAGAGATATTCTAAAAGTTTTCTGACTGGTAGCTGGGTCAAATTCATCTGGTTCGTTAACGCTCTTTTGCATTAACTGCAGAGCATTCTGAATATCCTTAATGATGTTTTCTGTCTTTTGAGTAGGTACCATACCGCCACCAGTTCTCACAAAAAGTTCGTCATCAAATTTTTCTCTTAATCGAGATAGTGCATTGGATACAGCAGGCTGAGTAATACCAACTACTTCGGCAGCTTTTGTAAGGCTGCCTTCGGTATATATGGAGTTCATAATAACGAATAGATTTAAGTCAAAGGAGCTTATTTTCATTTTTGTCTCATTCTATAGCTTTGCATGTTGCTTGCAGTTATTATGGTTATGAATAAATTGATTAATAATAATAAAGTTATTTCATAACATTCACAATACTTATATTATAAATAACATCCATTAATAAGAGGCAAATAATGAGAGATTTAAGACCAGAGGTTCAAGCATTTCTTGATAGAGTTTCAGCTTTTATAGAAACTGAGATTAAACCCAATGAAGCAAAATATGCTGAGCAAGTTGAAGAGGGTGGTCGTTGGTGTGTGCCGCCAATTATGGAGGAGATGAAAGCGAAAGCTAAAGCTGAAGGCCTATGGAATTTTTTCTTGCCTGGTTACGAAGGTGAATTTGGAACAGGCTTAAGTAATTTTGAATATTCACATCTTGCAGAAAAAATGGGAACCACTGGAATTGCATCTGAGGTTTTTAATTGCTCAGCTCCAGATACTGGCAACATGGAAGTGTTAGAGAGGTATGGCTCAGAGGAGCAAAAAGAAACATGGCTAAAACCTCTTTTAGCTGGAGAAATTAGATCTGCTTTTGGTATGACAGAGCCAGGGGTTGCTTCTTCTGATGCAACCAATATGGCTGCCACTGCAGTCCTTGATGGAGATGAATATGTCATCAATGGAGAGAAGTGGTGGACATCTGGTGCTGGTGATCCGCGTTGCAAGATCATTGTCTTTATGTGTGTGACCGATCAAGATCCTGAATCTCCAAGACATAAAAGACATTCCCAAATTCTTGTGCCAATGGATTCTGAGGGCATAGAAGTAAGAAAAATGATGCAGGTTTTTGGTTGGGATGATGCCCCTCATGGACATGCTCATCTTAAATTTACAAATGTTAGAGTACCTAAGAGCAATATGATTCTTGGTGAAGGAAGAGGTTTTGAAATTGCTCAAGGTCGTCTTGGTCCTGGAAGAATTCACCATTGCATGAGAGCGGTTGGCTTGGGGGAAAGAGCTTTGCAGATGATGTGTGAGAGATCGCAAAGCAGAGTTGCTTTTGGTAAACCATTATCTCAACTTGGCGGTAATATGGATATCATTGCTAATTCAAGGATTGAATTAAACATGGCAAGACTCTTAACACTGCAAGCAGCTCACATGATGGATACAGTCGGGAATAAAGTTGCTGCAAGTGAGATAGCTCAAATTAAAGTTATTGTCCCAAATATTGTCTGCGATGTAATCGATCGTGCTATTCAAATTCATGGTGGAGCAGGTGTCTCTCAAGTTTTTCCGTTAGCAAGAATGTATGCTGGGATGAGAACTTTAAGACTTGCCGATGGACCTGATGAAGTGCATAGAAGATCAGTTGCCAGGTATGAACTTGGTAAGTATGCTGAATATGATAAGTCAAAGGTAGAGTCTTCTAATATCAGCAGATCATAGAATACTAGTTGAGCAATAACCTAATTTTTTACGATACCGAAACAACTGGACTAATCAAGGATTTTGCCCAGATACTTCAGTGTGGATCTATTCAAGCAAATCGTAATTTAGAAATTCAAGATGAGCAGAACTTAGGATGCGCTCCTTTGCCATGGGCTATACCTCATCCTATGGCGATGGTCACTAATAAGAAAACCCATCTTTTTCACTCTAATGTTTCGCATTATGAAATGATGAGAGATTTAAACCGTCAATGGCGACAATGGACCATAGATGAGCCAGCTGTCTTTATAACGTTTAATGGTATGGCCTATGATGAGGAGCTCATTAGAAGGCAGTTTTACTGGAACCTTTTTGAGTCTTATCTAACAAATACCAATGGAAATAGTCGCCTTGATCTACTTCTGATGATGAATAACATTGCAGCTTTCTCTCCTGATCTATTAAACATTCCTCTTTATGAAGGAGGTCCAGCAATCAGCTTGAAGCAAACAGACTTGGCTCAGGCCAATGGAATCGAGATAGGTGATGCTCATGATGCAATTGCCGATTGCAAACTGATGATATCTCTTTTAGAGCAAATGAATGAAAAAAAACCTGAGCTGGTAGATTTTTTCCTAAGTATTTCTTCTAAAGTAGGAGTTCAAGAGGCTGTTCAAAAACCTGGATTTTTAGGGCTCGGAGAGGTATTTAAACGCGAGGTATTTAGGTACCCAGTTGTGCCATGTGGTAGTAAAGCCCCCAATGATTTAATGTTCTTTGATTTAAGTTTTGACCCTGAAGAAATCTTTGATCTTGATACCCAAGAAATTTATTCAATGGTTCAAAAACCTGGTAAATCAGGCCCTTTTAAAAAGTACGGAATTAATAAAACAATACCTATTTGCCCAAGTGAAATGATCGGCAATAAAGACGCCTTTGATATGGATTTTGCAATTTTAGAAGGGAGAGCTAAGCAGGTGAGAGAAAATATTGATTTTCAGTCACTTGTTAGTCAAGCCATGGCAGATAAGATTAATAATTGGAACAATGAATATGATCATATAGAGCAGAAGATTTATGCAGGTGGTTTTCCTTCAAAGGAAGATAAAGATCTAATGGCTGATTTTCATCGCATTGATTCTGCTGAAGAAAGAATTAAAATCTGTCGCAATATTAGCGATGAGCGACACAGGCTATTTGCAGAAAGACTAATCTGTCAGTTTTATCCCCAAGATGCGCCAGAAGATATGATGAATCGCTATCAATCCCTAATCACTCAACGTCTTAATGAAGAGGGACCATGGGGTTCAATGAGCAAGGTCATGACTGATCTAGAAAAACTTTTAGAGAAAGATAATTCTTCAGAAACTCAAACTATTTTAGAAGAAACCCAAACTTTTTTAGTTCAACGAGCAAATACTATTAGTTAATTTATAGGACTATTAAAATAGACGTAGAAGCACTTACTGATTGTATAATATCTTCATATTTAGACCCGTAGCTCAGTTTTGGTTAGAGCGTCGCATTGACATTGCGAAGGTCGATGGTTCAAGTCCATTCGGGTCTACCATTTTTTGGAGAGTCTTTTTGATGTAAGGGAACATCAAGATAGATTAAAATACATTTAGCCAATGAAAAATACTCAAACATATTTTCATAATTTTGAATTAATTGATAAGAAGAAAAAGTCTATACTTTTTATTGCTGGCGCAGGCATGGATCATAGATTGGTTAGATCATTAAAACTGCCTAATTCAGAATTCAATAAGCCCTTGATCATTGATTTGCCTGGACATGGGGATTCAAAGGGATCTTCGAGCAATAGCATTGAATCCTATAGTAAGTTTCTGGTTGATTCTTTGGAAGACTTTAATCTTAAAAATTTAGCCCTGTGTGGTCATAGCATGGGGGGATTAGTTGCTTTAGATATGGCAGTGAATCATGATTTTTCAGCTCAATCACTGCTTTTGGTTAACAGCATTTATCCAACTAGAGTAGCCGAGGTTTTGTTAGCTAAAGCTAAGGCAGGGAATGGGCATGCTGCAGATTTTATTATTAAATATGGTCTTTATAAGAGGCTTCTTGGTATAAAAAATGCTTTTTCTGAAGAAGAAGATTTAATTATGCTAGACGATTTAGAAGCATGTAATAATTATCAATTAGATTTAAATGATTTAAAAAGCTTAGGAATACCCATTTCAATAATCTTAGGTAGCAAAGACAAGTTGGTTAATTTGAAGGCTGTAGAAAAGTTTACTGATGCAGTTCCTAGTAAAACTTATACAATGAATGAAGTAGGGCACTTCCCATTTTTTGAAGATCCTGATGAGTTAAGTAAGTTAATTTCTAAGCTTTTTTAATGTGCTTAAAAATTTAAGTCCATACAAATAAAATCATTGGGATTGAGATCGCCACGATAACACATTCAAGCGGTAGACCAAGGCGCCAATAATCCCCAAATTTATAGTTTCCAGGAGCCATTACCAAGGTATTACACTGGTGACCAATAGGAGATAAAAAAGCGCAACTAGCTCCTACTGCTACAGCCATGAGGAAAGGCTCAACGGGTTGCCCAACTTGAAGAGCCAGATTGGCTGCAATAGGCGCCATAATAACAGCAGTCGCTGCATTATTTACAATATCTGAAACAAACATTGTAATAACTAAAACCATCAAGATTAACCAAGGCAAAGTCATGCCCGCGGTTGAAGAGGATATAAAGTTAGCAATGTTTAAGGATATTCCAGATGTTTCGAGCGCCTGTCCTACCGGAATCATAGCGGCAAGCATGACCACAACTGGCCATTCAATATTTCTGTATAAATTTCCATTTAAAACTTTAATTGAAATGAAAGCTATAACGCACAATAAAAATGCAACCACAATATCTATTACATTAAAGGCAGTCAGGCCTATCGCTAGACCAAAAAAGATTAAGCTTTTAAGTAATCGACTTCGACTAGGGATAGTTTGAAGATCTCTTTGCATTAATGGCATTAATCCTAAATGCTTGATGCGCTCTTTCACACCTTCATCATCAATAGTCCTAACTCCTAAAAGTAAAACATCACCAACTTTAAATGCTTCTCTTGCAAGTCTTGTTCTAAATCTTGCTCCTTGTCTCCATAAACCGAGCAAAGCTAGATCTTCTGAAGCAAGTCTTTTTAAGAAATTATGTTTGCGCCCAACTAATCTAGAACCTGCAGTTACCATAACTTCAATTTCAGCTAAATCTGATTCTTGAATGGTATTAAGCTCTTCCGCTATCTTAAAACCTAGAGCTTCCTGAATAGAAGAAATATCATCAGGGGAAGTTTTAATGACTAGTATTTGCCCAGGTTGGATTTTCTTTCCCATAGAAACTCTAGAAACTCCTCCTGTTTCATTAACCACACCTAACACTTCAGTTTCAGGACCAGAGATTTTTTTAATTTCAGATAGTCGCATACCTATAGCTTTGCTGTCTTCTTTCACAGTCACTTCAAAAAGATAATTTTTTAAATCGATTAGCCTAGTTGTTTCAGCGCCAGTATCCCGAACTTTTACAAACCTGAACCCAATAAATGCAATAAATAAAACGCCTAGGATGCTGACAGCAAGACCAACAAATGAATAGTCAAAGAAATTAAAGGCAATACCTGTATATTCTTGTCTATATTGAGCAATGATAATGTTTGGAGGCGTTCCTATTACAGTATTCATACCGCCAAGAATACTTGCAAAAGCTAGAGGCATTAAAAATTTAGAAGGATTCCATTGCATCTTTTGACACAGCGATAAAGTTATTGGTAGCAATAAAGCCATAGCTCCAATATTGTTCATAAAAGACGATAAAAATGCCGCCACTATCATTATGATGATGAGGTATTGATTTTCACTTAAGGTGAGTCGAGAAATTAAGTTTCCAGCTAAACTGACCATTCCAGCTTCTTGCAATCCTCTGCTAATTAGTAGAACTAGAGCAACAGTAATAACAGCAGGATGACCAAAACCAGTAAAAGCATTTTCAGCAGGAACTACGCCAAACAATACCAATGCCGCTAAACAGAGAAGTGTCACACCGTCATAGCGCCATTTACCCCAGATAAGTAACCCCATTAAGGTAATTAATGTGATTACTAAAATTTCTTGCTCAGACATACCTATTTTAGTAGTTGATTAGCTCTACTAATCCTCTCCCTGCTGAGGGTTTGAGTCATTGGAAATTTTTTCTGATAGATCATCATTTAAATATTTGCTTACATCTAAGTCTTCAGTATTTTCTATATAAATAGATCTAGATGGATAGGCAAATTCAGAACCATTGCTTCTAACAATTTTTATTATTTCAAATATTAGATTTTGTTTAATTTTAGAAAAATCTGTCAATCCTACAGGATTTGAATAACATAGAACTCTCAAATCTATTGAACTTGCAGCTAGCTCCTCGGTTCTAGCAAAAGATTCTTGATCTGGGTTAGTAATAAATTGATCACTAGATGAAATATATTTAGTAATTTCATTACAAATTGTTAATAACTGCTTTTGTGTCGTTGAGTAAGTTAAGTTTATTGTCCAGCTAATTCTTCTATATATCATGCCACCATGATTAATCACACTAACATCTGAAAGATCTTTATTGGGAACAAGCATTGGAGCAGTATCAAACATCCTTATAAGAGTCGATCTAAAACCAATATCCTCAACAATCCCATGGAGTTGACCTGGAACCTCTATCCTATCACCAGGTTGGAATCTATTTTCACCAATGATGAGCAAACCTGATATTAGGTTTTTAAAGAAATCTTGGGCACCTAATGCTACAGCAACAGAAAATAATCCTAAACCGGCAACCAAGGGGCCAATTTGAATTCCAAAAATATCAAAAATAATCCCAATACCCACTACCCAAATAATTACCCGAGCAGCTCTTTCAAGCCATTTAGTCATTGATTCAGTTAGAACAGTTGAAGAAGTAAATGTTTGAAATATTGGAGCAACACTATTTGCTAAAGCGCTAAATATTGTGAAGGCAATCATAGCTTTAATCAGATTTGTTGCAAACATTTCTGCTATTCCCGAGAGAGGCAAATAAACAGCTATAAAGTAAATAGCAATAGTTAGCGGAATGTATCCTAAAGGCTTCTTTAAAGATTCCAGTAAAACATCATCAATCTCTGATTTTGTATTAGCAGTTAGAAGTTCTAGTCGCTTTAATACACTTCCAATAAAAAAAACTCTAGTTATAGCCCCAATAATAAAAATTATTATTGAAACTATAATTTCAGTTACGCCAATGCCTAATAAGCCCTGGTTCCAAACATTTGAAATAATTTCAGTTAGTCCTTCCATATCTATTAAATATAAATTTTTATGTAATTGTAGTACAGAGTTAATGAATTATCTTCCTGAGTTAAATATGCTTGTAAATAAAACACTTCTCTTTATGATTGGTCCAGTATGAATAGTTTTGTAGAGTTTTTTCTAAGTATCAGAAATAGTAATTTTTTTAGCGGTATTGTTATCGCTGTGATTGTAGCTTCTGCTATCTATGCTGGAGTTATTTCGTATGATATTTCCCCACAATATAATATTTACTTAGATTTATTCGACTATGCAATCACATTATTTTTTGTAATTGAGATAGTAATTAGGATGATTTCTGAACGCTCATTGATAAAATTTTTTAAAGATGGTTGGAACGTCTTTGATTTTCTAATTGTTACTATTTCACTAATACCTATTAATAATGTAGAAAGTATATTTGTTGCCAGACTTCTTAGAATTATCCGAGTGCTAAGAATTATTACTGTAGTTCCAGCTTTTCGTCATATTATTGACTCTTTGGTTAGAAGTATTCCTAGAGTTGGTTTTATTGCCTTATTAATGTTTATCTTTATGTATGTGTGGGGCGCAATTGGAACTATGTTTTTTGGAGCAGTGGATCCAGAGAACTGGGGCAACATCGGCTTAGCTTTAATCACCCTTGTGCAAGTTGCAACTTACGATGATTGGGCGGCCATTATGGGGCAGGTAATTGAAGTTTATCCTTATGCATGGATCTTCTTTGTCTCTTTTATCATTATCAATGCAGTAATTTTATTAAACATGGTGATTGGCGTCATTGTGGATGTCATGACTGGCGGTACAGTTATTGACGCTTTTAAAGATGAAGATAAATCTACTGAATAACCCTTTTTAGACATACAGCAAACGTTTCTTCATCCACATTACCCCCCGATAACATTATTAATGTTCTAGAGTTTTTAAACTTTTCCTTATTGTCTAAAAAACATGCCAACGCAATAGCTCCACTTGGCTCAAGAGTTAAATTTAATCGATGAAAAGCAAAACTCATGGCTTCACATACTTTTTTATCTGATGTAGATAAACCACTTACTCCATATTGCTGGTTAATTGGAAATGTAATCTCCCCTGGCATTGGCGCTAAGAGTCCATCACAAAGGCCAGGTCGATTTACATCCAAACAAACCCTTTGAGATTCTTTGAATGATTGCTCATGATCATTCCAATCTTTTGGTTCGGCAGTAAAAATATTGCAATCGGGATTGGCATGCTTTAAAGATATGCATGAACCAGCGGTTAGTCCGCCTCCGCCAGCGCAAATAATCGCATTATCAATTATCTCATTATTGTCTTGGACAACCTCATATGCAGCAGTTGCTTGACCAAAAATTGTATACAAGGAATCATAAGGTTTGATAAGAGTAAGATTTTTTTTCTCCGCAATTTCTTGAGCCATCTTTTCTCTGTTATCAGTCTTTCTATCAAAAAATATTACTTCAGCGCCTAGCTCTTGAGCAGTGGTAATTTTTTTTACTGGCGCATCCTTAGGCATTAACACCAATGCAGGAGTATTAAAAATTTTTGCAGCATAAGCAACACCTTGCGCATGGTTACCTGAAGAAAAGGCTATGACCCCTTGTTTTAATTGATTCTCTGATAATCTTGAGATAGCTGATAGGGCGCCCCTAACTTTAAAAGATCCAGTAATTTGAAGTGATTCTGGTTTAAATAGATATTTTCCACCCAGCTCCTCATCTAGATCGGGGCAAGTCACCACCTGTGTGTGATGAATGTAGGGTGAAATGGTTTGATGGGTTTTAACTACTTCCTCAAACCAAACAATTGGTTCGAGTTTCATTTGGCCACTTTACCTCGCAGAGCATCTTTAATCTGAAGGGGTAGGTAGGCAATATAAAAAAGAAGCACAGCTAATGGAATCGTACCGATCAGGTGCAAGGGTGGGTCAGGAAAGTAGTCCATTAGAGTGCCTTCAACAGGCCTATCCACCAAATACCAATAATTAGCTGGCGAACCAATCAAAAGATTCGCAAAATACACGAAAACCAACAATCCAAGAGTCACCCCAATAACTTTAGGAATATCACTTAAAAAAGGCCTTTCTTTGTTAACAATCAATACATAAAAAACCGCTAATAGAATTAAGCTGTGACCCCAGAAAAATGGTGAGTATTCTCCATGAGGAAATCCATATATAAGATCTGGAGTTGCCAAGGCCATGGTTGCCCCACATATGCCCCAAAAATAGGCGCAATGAAAAAGAATCTTTGGTGCATTTTGATTCAAAAGGTAAAAAATCATTATCATCATTGAAAAGTCACACATGTGCATCGGAAATTCACCTTGCCAGGGCAAATCAAATAAAAAAACATCATAAAAAGGCTGAGTAAGCATGTGTAAAATCATTAAGCCGGCAATTATTTTTCCGCCTAAGATTTTTTTTGATTCGTTTTTGTTTTCAAAGTACTTGGGGTATCCATAAATCACAGCAGCACAGATCAGCAAAGAAACTAGATGCTGACTTCCAAATACTTCAAATGCTGGATAAGCCATTTTAATTAAATCAATTTTTGACCCATGTTATATCAGACTTTTAGAAAAATATATCTTTGAAAATTTTTGTCACATAAATGTTATCTTATGAGGCTTCTTATTTATAAATATTCATGTAATATTTTTTAAAAGATCAAAGAAAATTTAATTTTATGTCAGAAGATTGTTTATTGTTAAATGGAAACGGCCGGCCGATAAGCTACTTGCCTTTATCAGTAATAACATGGAAAACAGCCATCAAGCTCACCATTACCAGAAGCGTCATAGTGATTAAAGAGCACAAGGACTGGGTTGTGCGATCTCCATCTATTGAAATGAAAGTTCCAAGCATTTTGATGTTGCAAAGCTATCATCCTTTTCATAGTTACGTTAAATTTTCTAGAACCAATATATTTCTTAGAGACCTTTACACATGTCAATATTGTTTTGATATTTTTGAAAAGAAAAATCTCACCATGGACCACATTGTGCCTAAGAGCAAGAAGGGTAGCTCAACATGGGATAATGTAGTTACAGCTTGCATAACTTGCAATTTAAAAAAAGGCGATAGGAATATTCGACCAAAGGTTGAGCCTAGCAAGCCTTCGCTTAGTCATTTAATTCGAGGTCATCAAATTGATAAAAATAATTTTCCTGATAGAGAATGGGATAAATATATTTTTCAATCGTAGTTATATTTCACGCTGCAACCATAAGCCACAGTGCTAGTAATATCTAGCATATTTTTTTGCTTTACATCCAAAAGCTGTGTAGCAACATAGTTTCTTGCCTTAGCAAAAGAAGCTGAGAAAAATTTCATTCCTCTCCCAATATCGTCAATAGCTCCTTTGTAGCGAAGAAAACCTTTACTATCGATCATAAACATGTGGGGGGTGGTTTTAGCTCCATATTGCATACCAATTTCACCTGATTCATCCAACAAAACATGACTTGGGTAGGCATTTCTTGTTTTGGTTAGTTCATTGGCTTGAGTTGGACTTACATGACCTTGTTCTCCTGGGGTAGAGGAGATAATAGTTAGCCAAATAAAATCTTCGCCTTGGGCTATTTTTTGAACTCTTTGCATATTATTTTCTTCATAATGTCTGGCAACATATGGGCATTCATGATTGGACCATTCAAGAATTACCGGTTTTCCTTTAAAGTCTGATAAATTAATTTTTTTTCCGTAAGAATCAATTGCAGAAAAATTTGGAGCTTTTTCATTCACCTCCGGATTTTTTAAGATGATTTCAGCGCCAACAAGATTAGTTGTAAAAGCAAATAGAATGATAATGCTGAAAATTAATTTCATTGCATGCTCCTAATTAATAAGTCTTCAGTTAAAACGGCTGGCAGGATTTTTGAACCATGCATTCCAGGCTGCCAAAAAATATATAAAGGAATTCCTGTTCGCTCATATTTAGCAAGACCAATTGCAATATCTTCGTTTCTATTAGTCCAATCAGCTTTGATATATTTTATATTTTGTTCAACCAAATAATCTTGCACTCTGGTTCTTGCTAAGGCTGTTTTTTCATTTGTCTGACAGGTAATACACCAGGCTGCAGTGAAGTTAATTAGGTAGGCTTGATTCTTAGCCTGAAGATCAGATTCAATTGATAGATTCCAGCTGTCTGCATCTACTGTCCTTGTCGGCTCATTAATATGATTTGGTAAATTATTAAAAATTTGGATTGATGCAATGAATGTGAGCAT
Organism: uncultured Gammaproteobacteria bacterium; assembly: GCA_964444385.1. Lineage (GTDB taxonomy): Bacteria > Pseudomonadota > Gammaproteobacteria > Magnimaribacterales > D2472 > D2472. The sequence continues at coordinate 2,578 of CAYUHD010000004.1, read as the reverse complement.
TAACCCAATCCACTTCCATCGACCTTTAAAGGTAACAATCATCCAAATGGCAATGCCAAGACACAAGCCTAAAATTAAGAGTTGAATTAAAGCATCTCCCGATGTTTGCACCATGAACACCCACATTAACCATAAAGCCGTTGCAATCATTGGAAAAGCAAAAAACTGTTTTAAAGTTTCCATCCAGGGCCCTGGTTTTGGAAGAGAGCTGATCCATTGCGGTTTAATAGTAAGCATAAGATAAGGACCAGCAAAACCCAGTCCCAAAGATAGAAAGATAGGCAAAGTTGCAAAAGATGGTTGCAAAAGAGCATAACCAACTGCAGCCCCCATAAATGGAGCCGTGCAAGGTGAGGCTACAACAACTGCCAATACGCCAGTAAAAAATGAGCCTAAGTAATTGTTTCTACTTTGCACAGTAGAGCCCAGATTCGTTAGGCCTGAAGCTACATTGATATTGGTAAGAAGAATCAAGCCTATGCCCAACATAATTAAAGTTAATACCCCTACAACTATAGGAGATTGAAGTTGATAACCCCATCCAATCATGGGCCCAGTCGATCTGATAATTATTAGCGCAGTTGCAATAGATAAAAATGTAGACATAACTCCACCAACAAAAGCTAGGGCATGATTTCTAATTTTTGTATGATCATCACCACCCATGGAGACGAAACTGAGAACTTTTAAAGAGATCACTGGAAAAACACAAGGCATGAGATTAAGAATTAATCCACCAATCAAAGCAAACAGTATTGCTTGCCATAATGACATACCGCCAGCAGTGAATATTTGTTCTTCAAATTGAAATCCTTGACCATCTAAGCTAATAATTCCAGAAAAAGATTCTATTTCATCTTTTATTAAAGGCAGAGTCATTTCATAAGTATTGTCATTAAGCTGCGAAATTGTTTGCTTGGGTGTATATACAAATAAATTATCCTCACGAGGAAATAAGTATGCCTTTGAGAAGTCTTGAGAAGCTTGAAAGGTTACTTTCAGATTGTTCCCAACAACATTACTTTTGGTTAGTAAAATTTTGGTTGGAAGGTTATCTATTGCTTCATCTAAGAGACTGCTCGGTGAAGCTGATAACAGATCTATAGATAGAGATACTTTTTCAGGAATGCATATATCTGCGCAAATTAAGAAATCAAAATCTAAACTTATTTTAGTTAATTTAGAATCAAGAGAACGAAATACTTGAAATGGGAAAATAACATCGTCTTCATAACCATAGGTCATGAGGGGCGGGTAAGGAATGGTTTTAGGAGTAGGCCATTGAACATTTTCTACTATAACTCCAGCATCAGCACTCCATTTAGCTTCAAAGGGGCTGCCAGAATCTCCTGGATTTTCCCAATAGGTATGCCATCCTTCTTGCATTTGTAAACGCACACCAATATAAAAAGATTCTTGAGTTGAACTTTGAAGATTGGTAATCAAGCTCGCCTTTGCATGACTTGTTTCCATAGGATTAGCGAGAAGAAACGAGCTCAAAAAGAAGCTACAGACTAAAAAGATTTTTTTCATGATGCTCATGTTAAACCATTGTAATAAAAAAAGGGGAGCATAAGCTCCCCCGATCTCATTATGAATGAGTTATTTGCTGCCTAAAATCTTAGGAGCTGAAATATCAATCATGCGTGGCTTTTGAGCATCTGGAATAATTTTTTCTAATTCAAGAGTTAACATTCCATTTACTAATTCAGCTCCATGAACTTCAACATTCTCTGCTAAAGTAAATTGTTGCTTGAATGCTCTTTGAGCTATGCCTTGATAGACAACTTCATTTTCTCCATTAAGCAACTCAGCTTTTGGGCCTTTATGCTCAATGGTTAATACGCCTTCTGCCAATTCGATGTTGAGATCTTCTTTAGCAAGACCGGCAACAGCGACATCAATAAAGATCTTATTTTGATCTCTCCTGATGTTATATGGAGGATAGCTTGAAGATCTTTCTGTGGTTTCAGAAAATCTCTGCAATCTATCAAACAGGCTTTCAAACCCTAACACACGAGTTGTTAGGAACGGATCGGTAAAATTAAGTACCATAATATAGTCCTCCTTAGTAGCGACTAAATATGCACATCCTTTTTGGCATGTGCGGTTAAAATACATGGACCCTAATGGCATCCACATGTCTTATTTATGTATTTTTATAAAAAATTCAAGAGAAGAATGAGATTAATTTTAATCCTAATTGGTGATGTATTTTTTGGCATCAATTTTAGGAATTTCCTAATCAATTATTGCCAATGGCATTCATAACTCTCTTTTATCTGGGCTGACAATTAAAAACAGGTATGTTTCTCTTGGTTCGTTTTTGGTATTTGTCGTAATCAGCGTAGCAGGAACAAATAAGCGGCCAAAGCTCAGCTTTTTTCTTATTGCCCACTTGTTTAGCAACTAAAGATAATTTCTTGGAACCCACATATGCAATTATCTCTGGGTTAGCCTTTAAATTCCAATACCATGCTGGATGATTATCTGCTCCTCCTAAAGAGGCTACTAACACTACACCCTTTTCAAAAGGTACAAGCATTAAAGGAATAGACCTAATTTTCCCTGTTTGTGC
>CAYUHD010000003.1:0-55864 GCA_964444385.1 uncultured Gammaproteobacteria bacterium | reverse complement strand
ATTCATGCAAATAAAAAGAATTGAAAAATGGCTAGATAAGTCAGAATTAAAGGGCTGCTTAAAAGAAAAAAAAATTCTTAATTGGCTAAATGAAGAAGGTTCTATCACAAAAAGAATTTCCTCAGAAGCTAAATTCAAGCTTAAAGTTCTGAATGATGACCTTGGCACAGCGGAAACAGAAGAATATGAGGCTCTTGAGTTAAATTTTAATGAGGTACGTATCAGAGAAGTAATCCTATATGGAGATTCGGTGCCACTTGTCTATGCAAGAAGTATTATCCCCATTCTAACCGCAACAAAAGGTTATCCAGGCTTAGGGACTTTAGGATCAAAACCACTTGGAGATCTACTCTTTCAAAGTGAGCTATTTATTAAAACACGTCGTGAATTTGCAAAATTTCATAACCTCACGGAAGAAATTATTTGGGGACGAAGAACGCATTATTTGGTAAAGGGGTACCCATTAAGTGTTATGGAGGTATTTTTATCCACATGAGTAAAATTCTTGCCATTAGCCAATTAATGAGGCTTGATAGGCCGATCGGTATATATCTTTTAATGTGGCCTGCATTATTAGCTCTGGTAATTAGTACAAACGGCGATTTTGAGTATACAGATGCGTTAATAGTTATCATTGGTAGCGTTTTAGTTAGATCTGCGGGCTGTGTAATCAATGATATATGGGATAAGGACCTTGATGGGAGCGTAGAAAGAACAAAAATGAGGCCAATCCCTAGCAAAAAGCTTTCCATATCTGAAAGTTGGGGTATTTTTGCAATTCTCGGACTATTAAGTTTGGTTTTGTTGAGTTTTACTAATGCGAATACTTTTTTTGTAAGTATTTTCTTTGGGCTGATGATAATTATATATCCACTAACTAAAAGATTTTTTATTGGGCCACAGCTTTTTCTTGGCCTTACCTTTAATCCAACAATTATTGTTTATGCAATTACAAATGAGCTTAATAATCCTACTATGATTTTTCTCTATTTTTCACTTGCTGCCATGACCGTTGCCTATGATTCATATTATGGGTTATCTGATATAAAAGATGATCAAAAGCTAGGAATTAACTCCACTCCATTATGGTGGGGATCTAAAACTTTATTAGTAATTTCTATCTTCCAATGCCTAGCAATTTTTTTATTGCTCATTGTTGGATGGAAAGATGGGCTAAGCTCTTTATGGTTTATAGGAATAATTTTGTTTAGTGGTTTCTATTTCTATCAGTATCATCTTGCTTCTAAAAATAAATTTTTATTAGCTTTTAAAAATAACCATTGGGCATCTTTATATTTATTAATCATGTCAGCAGTTTGCTATTCAATAATTTAATGCAGTCAGAAATTAAGAAAATTGATTTAAGTAAAAAAAATTACTCAATAGAAGCAAATAATCCTTTTGAAAATTTTACATACTTGAGAGCTGTGGAAGAAAGTAATTCTGCCTCCGAAGAATCCGGATGGATTCCAGACCATCTTGGTGAAATTAATGATGAAACCTTAATGAGTTTTATGCCACTTTATAAAAAATATAATAGCCATGGAGAATATATTTTCGATCATCAATGGGCAAATGCATTACAGCGTACTGGTAGAAATTATTATCCAAAATTATTAACAGCTATTCCTTTCACGCCTTGTGAAGGGGATAGAATTTTAGCTAAAACTGAACTAGAGAAGTTAAGATTGATTGATGCTGGTATCAATAAAATGGAAACGGAAGAGATAGAATCCTGGCATATTCTTTTTCCAAATAAATTAGGATGCAAAGTTTTACGTGAAAGAAATTTTGTTGAGAGATTTAATTATCGGTTTACTTGGATCAATGATAATTTCCAAAACTTCGATGATTTTCTATCTATTTTTACATCACGTCAAAGAGCTACTATTCGTAAAGAAAGAAAAAGCATTGCCAACAAAGGGATCGAATTTAAATGCAAAAAATACAATAAAATAACTTCTGAAGACTGGAATTTATTTTATATATTTTATCAAAAAACTTATTATGAGAGAGCTCAAAATCCATATCTTAACAAAGAGTTTTTTGAATTAATAAGTACCGCAAATCAATTAGTTAAACCTGTAATATTTTTCGCTGAACTAGATGGTGAGCCAATTGGAGCTTCACTTTGCTATGAGGGAAAAAATACCTTATATGGTAGGCATTGGGGCACTACAAAAAAAATAAAAAATCTCCACTTTGAATGCTGCTACTATCAAGGGATAGAATACTGCATAAAAAATAACCTCAGGTTCTTTGATCCTGGAGTTCAAGGTGAGCATAAAATTAGAAGAGGGTTTCAGCCACATTTAAGTTCATCGTTTCATTATTTTTTAAAAGAGGATTTTGGGGAGGCAGTAAAAAATTTTTGTGAGTCTGAGAAAACTCAAATAAAAAATTACATTGAGGCCTGCAGATCCTATACACCATTTAACAAAGATTATAGAATCAAATAAATGTATAAAACTTTGAAAACAAAAAATCATTTAACGACGTGCAGTGCAAATTTCTCTAGGCTTAGAAAAATACTTTGTGATTTTAAAAATGATTACTATTCTTTTGAAATTCTTCATTATGACAAAAAAAATAAAGCTGAATTTTTGGTTATCTCAAGAACCCCACATACTCTTTCAATCGAGGCAAAATTTAAAAATGCAGATACAACATTAATTAATTTTTTGTTAAGAATTAATGTTTATATTGATGCTGAATTAGCAGAAGTTATTTCTTATCAACAAGAGAAGCCCGTTCCATTTTTTGCAACTTCTCCATTCTCACATTCGCAAGATGAAAAATATCAACAAAATAGAATTCTAACTGAGTGGTTAAAAAATATTTTTTTAAATGGAGCGGTCGAAGCAAAAAAGATAAATTTTTTGAATGGCTAAAATCTTATACCTTCATGGATTTGCATCCTCGGCAGATTCAACTAAAGCAAACCTGATTTATTCTTTTATCAAGAAAAATACAAAGAAAACTGAAATCTTTATACCTGATTTAGATAACAATATTCAAAATGCTTATCATCAAATAGAAAAAATCATTCAAAAAGAATCTCCATCTTCTTTTATGGGAAGTTCATTGGGAGGATTTTATGGAATATATTTTTCAGAAAAATATAATCTACCTTGTGTCAATATAAACCCTGCGATTCCCCCGCTTAATATGTCCGAATACCTAGGTGAAAATAAAAACTATTCGACTGGTGATAAATTTATTATTGACCAAAAGCAATTAGATTTCTTGGATACTATGAGTCAGAAAATTAAAAAGATTAGGAAACCTAAAAACTTTATGACTTTGATTGAATCAGGAGATGAGGTGCTTGATTACAAACAAGCGATTGAATATTTCTCAGGCAGTCAAATTGATATTACTTTTGGAGGAAATCACTCCTTTGGGAGTTTTGAATCGCACCTAATTAAAATACAAAAATTTCTAAATTTGCACTAATAAAGTGCAATAAAATATATTTTGCCCTATAATTAACCTTAATTTGCACAATATAAGTGCATTTATATTGGCATTACAATTGCATGTATTGTATATAGGTACTTAAAAAATTTTAGGAGAAATAGAATGTCAAAATATAAAACTTATGAATATATATGGCTTGATGGATACCAACCAGAACCTTCATTGAGAAGCAAAGTCAAAGCTACTGATGCAAATACCCCTCCTGATTGGGCTTTTGATGGATCGTCAACTCAACAGGCTGAGGGCGGAAGTTCAGATTGCTTGCTTCTTCCAGTTCAAACCTATGAAAATCCACATGGACATGATTTGGTAATGACTCAAGTTCAATCAGCTGACCATACCGCTCATCCAACTAATTTTCGTGTTGCAGCTGCAGAAGTTGTAACAGATGACTGGTGGTTTGGGTTTGAGCAAGAATTTTTCTTTACTGATCCTGAAACTGGGGAGCCATTAGGATGGGAAAACGGCGAGCCTAGAGCTCAGGGTGATTTCTATTGTGGTGTTGGAGCAGGAAATGTAGTAGGTAGAGAAATTTCTGATCACCATCTTGAAGCATGCCTAGACTTAGGAATTACTTTAACTGGAACTAATGCCGAAGTTGCTCTAGGTCAATGGGAATATCAATGCCTTGGAAAAGGAATTAAAGCGGCAGATGATCTATGGGTTAGCAGATATATGCTTTACAAAATAGCAGAAGAATATGGTGTTGGGGTTAATATCCACCCAAAACCTAAAACTGGAGACTGGAATGGCTCTGGAATGCATACTAACTTCTCAAATGGAGAAATGAGATCGCGTGGATCTGAAGAGTTATTTTCATCTATGTGCGACAAGCTTGGTGAAGCTCATAAAGAAGGTATTGCTGCTTATGGTTCTGATAATGACATGCGATTAACGGGTCTACATGAAACACAAAGCATTGATCAGTTCTCATATGGGGTTAGTGATAGGGGGGCTAGTATCAGAATCCCTGTATACACAGTTGAACATAACTGGAATGGTTACCTAGAAGATAGAAGACCAGCATCAAATGCGGATCCATATAAAATTTTAGCTCACATCGTTGGGACGCTAACTAAATAAGTTCGAAGTTGCATAACTCTACAAAAGAGAGAAACATCAAGCCTTCCTTAATTGGGAGGCTTTATTCTTTAGTTTTCTAGTATGGATTTTTCAGACTTTAAAGCATTTGATAACTTAAATACTGAAATCATTATCTTAGATGGCGATAATTTTAAATTATTGTGGATTAATGATGCAGCAAAAGCTGCAAATTGGATTGGTGATTCTGCAAAGTTTGATGGAAAAACTATCTCGTCATTATTAGATGATGAAAGTGGGGCTCAGATAAATGAGATCCTCATAAAAACTAGAAAGAATTCTGGATCTCTTACCAGAAGAGATTTTGAGATTGTTCATCAATCTGGCCTATCAAGAACAGTTGACCTGACCATTACTTTCTCTGATAAGAAAAAACTTATCTTTATAGAGGCAGTTAGTATTGATAACCTGAATAAAATTATTGACTCCACAAGGAGCTTTTCAACACAAAAAATAGCCGCTGGCTTAGCCAGAACTCTAGCTCACGAAGTCAAAAATCCTTTATCAGGAATCAAAGGAAGTGCTCAAATTTTAAAGTCTAAATATGTTGATGATTTTTCAAAAAAATTTCTAAAAATAATTGAAGAAGAGACAGATCGATTAAATGAAATTGTTACTAGGATTCTAACTCCAGCAAAAAAACCGACCTTTGAATACTTTAATCTTCATGAATCTTTGCAGAGAGTCTTAGCGTTAAGTAATGCTGAAACTCAAGAAAACTTAACCATCGATAGAGACTATGATCCGAGTATTCCTGAAATTTATGGTGACAAAAATCTATTCATACAAGCTTTAATAAATATCACTCAAAATGCTGTGCATGCATGTACAAATTTTGCAGAGCGACCATGTATAGGTATTCAAACTAAAATTTCATATCGCCAGCCAATCAATGGGACTATTTATAATACTTTGGCTGAAATTATTGTTAAAGATAATGGACCTGGAATTAATCCAGAAATTAAAGATCAAATTTTTTTTCCTATGATCTCTGGCAAAAAGAACGGTTCTGGAATTGGGTTGTCTATTTCACAAGATATTATAAGGATACATGGAGGTGCAATATCTTTTGAACGTAAAGATGATCAAACAATGTTCTCAATTCTAATCCCTATTTCCAACAGTTACATTCAAGGAGCTCAAAGTGCCTAAAATCTGGATTGCTGATGATGATGAGGCCATTCGCATGGTTCTTGAGGAAGGCCTAAAGAGCGCTGGGCTTGAAATTGTAACTTTTGCCGATGGTGAATCCTTAATCGAAGCTTTAAACGAAGGTAAGCCTGATCTAATAATTTCAGATATAAAAATGCCTGGAATGCACGGCTATGATTTGCTTAAACACATCAAAAATAATTATGAAAAATTGCCAGTAATAATTATGACAGCCTTTACAGATATGCAAGCTGCAATAGATTCTTATGGGGGTGGTGCTTTTGAATACATTCCAAAACCTTTTGATTTAGAAGAAGCAATTGTTACGGTTAAAAAAGCCCTTGGAGAACATAAAGAAGCTAAGCCAAAAAAAGTTTCTAAATCAGAAATTATTGGTTCCGCCCCTTCCATGCAAATTGTCTTCAGGTCAATTGGAAAACTAGCTAATACAAATGCTACGGTTCTCATTCAAGGAGAATCTGGTACCGGCAAGGAACTAGTATCTAAGTCATTACATAAAAATAGTCCAAGACATGATATGCCATTTATAGCCTTAAACATGGCTGATATTCCAAAAGAGCTAATTGAATCTGAACTATTTGGACATGAGAAAGGAGCATTTACTGGCGCTGTTGAACAAAGAATTGGCAGATTCGAACAAGCAAATGGAGGCACTCTTTTCCTAGATGAGATTGGAGATATGCCTCTTGAAACGCAAACACGATTACTAAGAGTATTATCAAATAAAGAGTTTTTTAGAGTCGGCGGCGATAAACCTATTAAAGTAGACGTTCGAATTCTTGCTGCTACACATCAAAGCCTAGAATCACTGGTTGCCTCTGGCTCTTTTAGAGAGGATCTTTACTATAGATTAAATGTTATCAAGATTGATGTTCCTCCATTACGACAAAGAAAAGAAGATATTAATGATTTATCATCTGCTTTTTTAAAAAGACATGCAGATTCATTGTTAGATGAGCCTAAAGTGCTTTCGCCACAAGCACTGCTTGCATTAACTCAATATGACTGGCCTGGGAATGTTAGGCAGCTAGAGAATACGTGTTATTGGATTGCTCTTATGGCGCCCACTCAGAACGTAGAACTAGGGGACCTTCCAAACGAAATAATTAACAGCGATCAATCTCCTCAAATAAAAAATGATGGCTGGCAATCAGGATTTTCTCAATGGCTTGGCGAGATATACCAAAGTAATTCTGAGAATATGCTTGAAATAATTGAGCCAGCCCTAGACAAGGTCATGATTGATTTTGCTTTAGAAAAAACTGGAGGCAAAAAACAAGAAGCTGCTAAAGCTTTAGGCCTTGGGCGAAATACTCTAACAAAAAAAATAAAGGCACAACAAGCCTAACTTAAAGTTTCATTGAGATTGTAAGTTATTTCAACTCAATATTTTGAATAGTATTTCCTCTAACCTGAAACATGGTTTGCTCAAAAGAAGGTGCTGATAATTTACCCATTGCATTATTAGAAAAGCCAAATTGCTCTTTTGGTATACCAAAAAAATTTTTGTCAATTTTTAAATTTTTATTTACATCAACAAAAAGTGCGATTGCATAAATTCCCTCCGGAAGGTCAATGATAAATTCATGATTTTCCTGAGGTTCAATATAGGATTCTATGCCAGAAAAGATACCTTTTTCTGATCGCTTTTCGCCTTTTACAGATTGATCATATGCCTCTGCATTATTATAGATAGCTAAAGACAACACTCCTGGTTTGGTTTGCCCTGACAAATTGATAGTCAACTCATCTGCAGATATGTATACGGTAAAAAAGAAAAAAAATGAAAAAAAAATTTTATAAAAGTTCACAAGCTATTTTATCTTAACCAACGGCAGCCCCTCTTGTTGCCAGGTTGAAATCCCTCCTTGCAACACATGAGTTTCTTTATAGCCATAGGATTGCATCTTTTCGCCGGCAAGAGCAGCGTTTCTCCCGATTTTGCAGATTAATACTAAGGGATTATCTTTTTCTTTCAGCAATTCATCATTTCTATTTTCAAGTTCCTCAAAAGGAATATTCACTGAGCCGGCTATCGCCCCAGTCTCAAATTCACTTTTAGACCTAACATCAACTAAACAGGCAGATTTTTTATTTACCAAATTAGTAAGCTGGTTGCAGTCTACTCTATGCCCCCCTCTTCTAGTTTCTGAACGAAACCATAAAATAATCGAAAGAAACAATGGAAAAGAAAAGTACCAATAATCCATTAAAAACAAATTGAATTCTAGCATTTGCATATTATCGCTTAAAATATATACATTGGTGAGGTTTATATTATGAAAGATCAAAATTTTTTAGTCCTTGTTCGTCATGGTCAAAGTGAATGGAATGCCAAAAATTTATTTACAGGATGGAAAGATCCTGGGTTAACTTCTAATGGGGAAAAAGAAGCAATTAATGCGGGCGAGTTAATTAAAGAAAGAAATATTAAATTCTCTATGATGTTTACTTCCGCTTTAAAGCGAGCGCAAATTACAGGCCAAATGATTTTAGAAGGTATAGAACAAACGCATATTGAAGTTGTTAGAGATCAAGCGCTGAATGAAAGAGATTATGGAGACCTTGCTGGTTTAAATAAAGATGATGCTCGCAAAGAATGGGGTGAAGAACAGGTTCATATATGGAGAAGATCCTATGATATTCCGCCTCCTAATGGGGAGAGTTTAAAAAATACTGCAGAAAGAGTATTGCCTTATTTCAATTCAGATATCCTGCCAAAGCTAATGCAAGGAGAAAATATTTTAGTGGCCGCGCATGGGAACTCTCTTAGATCTTTAGTAATGCAACTTGATGATTTGTCTAAGGAAGAGGTCGTTGCGCTGGAGATTCCTACTGGCGCACCAATAATCTACTCCTTTGCAGGTGATAAAGAGCCAATTTATAAAGAAAATCTTTTTGAATAAACGATATCAACTCATCTCACAAAAAGTCGTTCAATGGTACTTAGAGCATGGAAGGCATGATTTGCCTTGGAGAAAAAAAGTTACGCCTTATAGTATTTGGATCTCTGAGATCATGCTCCAGCAAACACAAGTCAAGACAGTTATCCCTTATTTCAAAAATTTTATAAAAAAATTTCCAAATCAAAAAAAATTATCTCAAGCAAGTGAAGATCAAATTTTGGCAGCATGGTCTGGATTAGGTTTTTATAGGAGGGCAAGAAATATATTTGCATCAAAGGAAATCATAAGAAAACAATATGAAAATAGGTTCCCCAAAACATTTGATCAAATTGTTGAGTTGCCGGGGATAGGCAAATCAACAGCAGGAGCAATAATGTCTTTAGCATATTTGGTTCCGCAGCCAATCTTGGATGGAAATGTTAAAAGAGTCATCGCAAGATTGATAAAAAAAGATATAAATTTACTTAAAGAAAATGAGCTTTGGAAACTTTCTGAAGAATTGATCAACCAAAATGATTGTTTCTCTTACACACAAGGAATTATGGATTTGGGTGCGACCATATGCACTCCCCTCAACCCTGCATGCAATGATTGTCCATTAAATACACATTGCCTATCTGCATTCAAGGTTACCCCAGCCAGCAAAAGGAAATCTGCCCTAGCAAAAAAAGTGATCCCAATGAATTTATCCCTTATCCAAACCAAAGAGTCTATATTGCTTGTTAAAAATGAGGCTAGTTCCATCTGGAAGAATCTTTGGCTTCCTTTTGAAAGTAAATTACTTCAAAATAATATAAAAAATTTTAAACTGACAGCTGCTCAAGAAATTCGACATGAACTCACGCACAGAAGACTAGATCTAAAATTGAAGATCTACTTGTCCTCAACAGAATCTCAAATAAATACCAATCAACAATATAAATGGATAAAAAAGGATAGAATAAATGAATATGGTCTACCAAAACCAATTAGTAAGGTAATAAACAAATTATGAGTAACACTATTTTTTGCAAAAAACTCCAAAAAGATTTACCTGCAATGATAGTTCCACCAATGCCAGGGCCTAAAGGTAAGGAACTAATGGAAACCGTCTCTCAAGAAGCATGGGAAGCTTGGAAATCACATCAAACCACCCTCATTAATGAAAAACATTTAGACTTATCCCAGGCAAATGCCCGCTCATGGTTATTAGAGCAAATGGAAAAGTTCTTTAATAATGAAGAAGTTGAGCAAGCCTCAGGCTTTAAAGCTTTAGATTAGTTTCTCTAAGCTGCTACTGTTCCACCACGCTGTATCTGAAAAAGCTCTAATATCCACTTCGTGACTCCAGGCTGAGCGATGCTGCTGGGATAAATAGTAGTAAGTTTCAGCAATACTTTCAGGCAGAATCAAACCGTCGTGCTCCATGCCTTTTGTTTCTCTTAATTGTTGGAATAATTCTTCTCCAAGCATCTTGCCCAAGGTATCTGGCGCATCAACTATGCCATCCACTACAATGTGAGCAACATGAATTCCCTTAGATGCAAATTCAGCATATAGAGACTGACATAACATTCTTCTTCCCCCCATTGCAGCAGCATGGGAGTGCTGATTCTTATTTCCACGCATAGCGGCAGTAGCTGAAGTAACAAGGAATGTACCTGAACCCCTTTCTTCCATAATTGGCATTAATACTTTTGCTGCCCTGAATAATCCTAGATCCGCCATTCGCCAACCCCACTCAAATTCTTTTAAGGAAGTTTCATGCAGCAGCTTCATTCCAGTTTGAGCGCCTAAGTTATATATAAGAACTTCTATTGGCCCTATATCTTTTTCTATTTTTAAAATTAGATCTTCAAGGACATTCTCTTCAATAGCATTTATTAAATACCCAGTTGCGGATCCACCCTCTTTCTCAATATTTGAGACAAGTCGATCTAACCCATCTTGATCAGATCTTCTACATAAACATGAGTGAAAACCCTCCTTGGCAAACTTTGTTGCAACAGTTCCACCAATGCCGGCGCCCGCCCCTAAAACTAAACAAACTGATTTCATAATAATTTTGCAATTGCTTTAATATTTATATTCTAACTAACTATTCTCCGCTAAGCACAGTTCAGTTATAATTCTTCATCTATTTTTGCCCAGATAGCTCAGTCGGTAGAGCAAAGGACTGAAAATCCTTGTGTCGGTGGTTCGATTCCACCTCTGGGCACCACGTAACTTATAAATATCTTCTATGCTTTATCGCCATATTCCTGCATATGCTTAGCAGTTCTTTCATTGGTTCCATACATAAAATGATTTTCCATTTTTTCTCTATATTTACTTGCCGGCACTGTTAAACCTGCTGCCTCAGCAACCTCCCTGATATGCATAGGCGTTGCTCCACAGCAAACGCCAAGATAGTTAATACCTAATTCAGCAGCTTCTTTACCAAACTCACGTATCTCATATCTATTACAATACAAAGGGTCTAAAGCCGTTGGGAAAGTTCTTCCATGCGGGGCTGGGCAAGTACATCCATGCTCATCAGGCAAATTAAAGAAGGTTGGGTGTTCATCTGTAGTCCTAAATGGTAGTGGCAATGCTGCCATATGACATTTAAGGATTTTTCTTGCTTCTCTTAGATATGGCATCATGGTATCTGGTCCTCTAAAACAATTCATCCCAACAACATCTGCACCTCTTTGTTCTAACTCTTTCATTGTATCTATAATAGAGGTGCCATCTCTCATATGATTCTCTCCCATTGGAGCGATTGTTATTACTGAAGGAAGTCCAGCTTTTTGAATAATTTCCAATGCTGCGTATGCTTCTTCGGCATAGTAAAATGTTTCACCGACTATGATGTCTGCGCCCTCGTCAACTGCCCAATCAACCATTTCGCCGAACATTTTATAGACTTCTTTTTGAGCATCTTTGTCATCTTCAGCCCAAATATTTGAATTGGAGATATTACCAGCCATTAAATTTGGTTCACCTCCATCAATCGGATTATCAGCAACTTTCTTTGCAATCTTTAAAGCTGCTCTGTTAAGAGGCTCCAATAATTCTTCTTTTCCAATAACTCTCATCTTTTCTCTATGGCCGTTATATGTAAAAGCCTCAACAACATCAGATCCTGCATGTTGGAAGTCTATATGCAGATTTTCAAGGGCTTCTGGATGCTCTAAGGCTACCATTGGCACAAACTCACCAGAAGCCAAATACCCTCTTTTTTCAACCTCAAAAAGAAACCCTTCTGCGCAAATTACTGGGCCTGTTTCTAATCTTTCTAATAATTGTCTTTTCATAAGATTTATTCTCCATAATGAAATTTAAAAGTTTTTATTTAAATAACTTTATCTTTTTTGTTAAATCCTGGGAATAATTTCCGTTTTAGCACTTTCTTTATAATCGCGGCAATAGGATCAAATTACGATGGGATAATTAGAATACATTTTTTGTTTTTTGTAAAGAATTGTTTAGCTTTTGTATTTTAATTCTTTTATTTATATAGTGGGCACTTATGGAAAAAAATAATTTACATGACCTCGTAATAAGGAACGGTAAGATCGTTGACGGATCTGGTAAAAAACAATTTGTAGGTGATATAGCTATTGATAATGGAAAAATATCATTAGTTGGATCTGTAAAGTCTTCTGGCAAAAAAGAGGTTGATGCGAAAAATAATCTAGTAACTCCTGGATGGGTAGATATTCACACTCACTATGATGGTCAGGTTTGCTGGGACCCATACCTTACTCCCTCAAGCTGGCATGGAGTTACAACAGTAGTCATGGGAAATTGTGGCGTTGGTTTCGCTCCGGTTAAGCCAGGAAATGAAAATTTCCTCATTCAACTAATGGAGGGTGTTGAAGACATTCCCGGCTCGGCTTTACATGAAGGAATAGATTGGGACTGGGAAACATTTCCAGAATTTTTAGATGCAATTGATAAGAAAGAATTTGTCATGGATCTTGGCTTTATGATTGCTCATGGTCCGGTCAGAAGCTATGTAATGGGTTATGAAAGATGTCAAAATCAAGTTGATGCATCTGAAGAAGAAATAGGCAAAATGTCTAAGCTTGTAACAGAAGCTATTGATGCGGGGGCGCTTGGTTTTAGCACCTCAAGAACAATCTTGCATCGAGACATATATGGTAAATATGTCCCTGGAACTGAAGCCAGTTCTGAAGAAATGAGAGCTTTGGCTTTTGCTGTTGATAAAGCAGGTGAAGGAACCATGGAGATCGTTTCTGATTGGTTAGATGAAGAAATAGAGATGTCTTGGATGAAGGAATATATTAAAAAAAGTGATTGTGGATTAACTTTTTTACAAACTAGCGGCGATGCCGTAAAAACAATTCTATTTTGTGAGGAACAGTTTTTGAAAGGGAAAAATGTGCGTCCTCAATTTCCGGGCAGAAATGTTGGATTAATGTTTGGTCTAGAAAGTTCTTTACATCCCTTTCTTCAACATCCCGCTTACAAAGAGATTGCTGACCTCCCTCTTGATCAAAGATATGAAATCATGAAAGACCCTGATTTCAAAACTAAATTATTAAACCAAGAACCAGACTTTGAATCAGAATTGGAAAAAAGACTTGCTGATGAAACCAATCACAAGACAAGGGATGAGCTTTTGGAAGATGTAAAACTTGCCACGAGGCTGACTTCAAATTTCGAGACACAATTCATATTAGGCACACCTCCAAATTACGAACCAAAGAAGGAAGACAGCATTGCTGCAATAGCAGTGAATAAAGGCATTTCAGAACTTGAGGTTATGTACGATGAAATGATGAAAAATAATGGCACAAATTTAATTTATGCATGTTTCACACCTTATGAAAACTACAAGCTTGATTTTGTTGAGCAAGCCTATGGACTTAAATCTTCTGTTGCCGGCGGAAGTGATGGCGGCGCTCATTGTGGTTTAATTTGTGATGCAAGCATGCCAACAACTAATTTATCGCATTGGGCAAGAGATCGTAAGGCAGGTAAAAAGCTCCCTCTTGAGATGCTCATTAGGAAACAAACAAAAGATACTGCTGAAACCTATGGATTGTTTGATCGCGGAGAAATAAAACCGGGGATGTTAGCGGATATTAATATTATTGATTTTGAAAAATTAAATGTAAGCCACCCCAAAATGATCCATGATCTTCCTCTGGGCGGAAGAAGATTAGTTCAAGATGCAACTGGGTACGTTGCAACAATTAAAAGCGGAAAGGTTGTCAGTGAAAATGGTAAGGCTACTGGATCTCTACCAGGCCAACTTATAAGAGGAAAGCAGATCTGTGAGGTAAAATCGGATATAGAGAAGATTCCATTGTTTGATAAAACGATCAGACTGATGTTAATTAAAGTCGTTCGACTATTTTGGGGTCTTCGAAAGAAGTCTATGAAGACAAATATAGTATCTGAAGCATAAGTCCTACTTCGGGTTAAAAATTAGTTTCAGGTAAGATGCTCCAATGCAAATGAGCAGAATTTGATCTTTAAAAAAATGAGAAAAATTCATAATTAAGCCTATAAGATAAAGAGAATATGTTATATTGTCAACGTGGTTGACAAAAATATAAATTTTAAGGACTTTCTTGACACAAATTTCATGCGTCTTGCCATGGAATTATTAGAATGGATGGAATTCGAGATGATTGAGCTCAATAAATCAGCCAAATATCAAGGATCTATTGCTGAAATCAAGCTATTTAATACCCTTCGAGGAGAGGAAAAATCTATCTCAGAGCTAGCAAGAATAATGAACATCTCTCGCCAAGCTGTTCACAAAAAGGTACATAAATTAGAAGATCTTGGTTTTTTAGAGCTGGTTTCTCGAGATTCTAATAAAAAAGATAGGGTGATAAGGATTACCTCACTTGGACAAGAAATAAGAAAACAGGGAGCAGAACATTTAATACAGATTGAAGAGAAACTTTCATGGAGTATTGGAGAAAGAAATTTGGAATTCATGAAAATTATTCTATCTGGTCACTCGAAACAAATAAAAAGTCTCAGTTAAAAATTAATTTCAGTTAAGATGCTCTAATGCTGATAGATCACTTTCAAAATTTAAATAAAAACTTTGGTCCATATCCAGACAAACTTAGATCTGTTTTGAGCCTTGAAAACACACAAACGGCATTTAAAGAAATTTCTACTTGGAATGGATATGAGCCAACCCCTCTTCTCTCATTAAAAAAAATAGCTACGCGAACTGGTGTTAAAGAAATCTATTATAAAGATGAAAGTTCTCGATTTGGATTAGGAAGCTTTAAAGGTTTGGGAGGAACATATGGGGTCTTTAGGTTTATTCGGGATGCCTTGGAAGATGAAACTGGTGAAACGATAACAACGAAAGATATTCATGGCGGAAAATATCGGGACAATATTTCAAGATACACAGTTGCAACTGCCACTGACGGAAATCATGGCCGTTCAGTTGCATATGGAGCAAATTTGTTTGGGTGCAAATGCAAAATATACATTCATTCAGAAGTTAGTTTGGGAAGGCAGCGCGCGATGGAAAAATTTAATGCTGATGTCATCAGGGTGAAGGGAAACTATGATGAATCGCTTCGTATCTGCAAGGAAGAATCAGATCTTAATAGCTGGCAAATTATTTCTGATACCTCATACCCTGGCTATACTAAATATCCTCGAGATATTATGGCTGGTTACAATGTTATGTCTGAAGAAATAGTCAATCAGATAACAAAAAAACAAATGCCTACTCATATTTTTCTACAATGTGGCTTAGGGGCATTCCCAGCAGCAATTTGCGCTTACTTCTGGGAAAAATTTCATAAAAATAATATAAAAATTATTGTGGTTGAGTCTGAACATGCTCCTTGTTTAATCGAAAGTGCTAAAAGAAATAAAATGATCTCCGTATCTGTAAATGAAGAAACAATGATGGCTGGTTTATCTTGCGGTGAACCATCGTTGCTTGGATGGGAGATACTTAGCCTAGGAGTTGATGATTTTATTACTATCTCTGATCAACCAATACCATCAACAATGCGACTGCTTGCTCAAAATAACCCACCTATAGAGGCTGGAGAATGCTCTGTTGGTGGGCTAGCTGCATTAATGGAGATAATGAAAAGTCAAGAAACAGCACAAAAGATGGCTCTAGATTCAAACAGCATCGTCTTATTTTTTGGAACTGAGGGCGCAACAGATCCTGAGATATATAATTCAATTTTATTAAAAGGAAGCTAGCCTAAAAAATTTCACAGATCTTGAGAATTGTCCTACACTAAATCTATGGGAATTCAGCATATAGATCTAAATACTGATATTGATAATATCTTAGAAATCATTGATAGAGATGCTGCTGTGGTTATCGATAATATCTTATCAACAGATGATTTGAATATGATTCAAGGTGAGCTCGAACCTTATTTAAAAAATGATATTGAGGGAGACAATGAGTTTACTGGATTTCAAACAAAAAGGGTTGGGGCGCTCATGGCCAGATCACCTAAGTGCAGAGAACTTGCCTTAAATCCAAAAATAAATGCTCTTGCAAAAAAATTCTTGGAACCGTTTTGTGATGGTTATCAATTGCACTTTACTTCTGCAATTTCTATCGGGCCCAATGAAACAGCACAGATACTTCACAGAGATAGAGGGGTTTGGGGGGGTTATGTACCCAGAAAAATTGAAACTCAGTTCAGTACAGTTTGGGGAATCACAGACTTTACAAAAGAAAATGGTGCGACCCAGATTGTCCCAGGTTCTCATAAATGGGACAAAGATAGATTACCGCTAGAAAGCGAAATTGAAAGTGCTGAAATGAAAGCAGGCTCTGTATTTATTTATACAGGTTCTGTTATGCATGGCGGCGGCACCAATAATACATCTGAAAGCCGAATGGGTGTTTTTCTTCACTATGCTCCAAATTGGCTGAGACAAGAAGAAAATCAATATTTATCTTGCCCCCCAGAAATTGCAAAAGATCTTGACCCAGAATTGAGAGACTTAATGGGTTATTCCCAGGGGGGGTATGTCTTGGGATTTTTTACCGATCCTACAGACACGGAAGGAAAATTTGAGTCAGTGTCCCCAAAAAAATTATTTGGAGATGAAGGCGATCAATTTCGAATAGAAACGTCTGAAAAGCTAGTCACCAGCTCTGCCAAGAAAAATTAATACACATACTCTATTAATATCTACATGTCTAAACTGATGAAATTATTTCCTCCAATTGAGCCGTTTAATTCTGATTTTATATCTGTAGATGGTCATGAAATATATTATGAACAATGTGGCAATCCAAATGGAAAGCCAGCAATATTTCTGCATGGTGGTCCTGGTGGTGGTGGCAGCAAGGCAGTGAGGCAATTTTTTGACCCAAAGATTTATCATATTGTTGTTTTTGACCAACGTGGCTGTGGGAGAAGTAAGCCTCATGTATTGTTAGAAAAAAATACAACTTGGGATTTAGTTTCTGATATTGAATTAATTCGGAATAAATTAAAGATTAATAAATGGCTTGTATTTGGTGGCTCTTGGGGCAGCACGTTAGCTCTGGCTTATGCTCAGTCACATCCTGGTGCTGTAAGTGAAATGGTTCTTCGTGGAATATTTATGCTTAGAAAAAAAGAGTTGGATTGGTTTTATCAAGAAGGAGCTAGCAATATCTTTCCCGAGGCCTGGGGCGATTTCATTGGGATAATAGATGAAGATAAGCGAAATAATCTAATGGGAGCTTACTCTGAAATATTCAACGGTGAAGATAAAAAGAAAAGTCTTGATGCTGCTATAGCATGGTCTAGGTGGGAGGCAGCATGCAGCAGCCTAGATTATTCTCCTGAAAGGGTTAAATCATTTTCTAGCCCAGAATTTGCTCTAGCTTTTGCATTAATTGAGAACCATTACTTTATAAATGGAGGCTTCCTTGAGCACGAAAACCAATTGCTTGATGGGGTTGATAAAATTCGATCTATACCAACGGTTATTGTGCAGGGTAGATATGACATAGTATGTCCTCCAACTACAGCGCTTGAACTAGCAAATCGATGGCCAGAAGCCTCTTTACGAATGTGTCCATTTGCTGGTCATAGCGCATTTGAAGAAGAAATTACTCATGAGCTAATTGAAGCAACTAATAATTTTGGATCAAAACAGTAAAAAATTTTATCTTATGTAATTCTGTTAAGATTGATACATGAAAAACATCTTCTTCATTTCTTTTCTGTGCTTTTCTACTCTTGCTTTTTCTGAATCTGATAGGTTAGAAAGAGCACCAAATGACTTTAAATATACATCCTTAGGGGTGCACTTCACTGAATCTGACAAATCTGGATTTGCAATTAACTTATCTGTAGACCTTCCAGGATCTTTTTATGCAACGCTAGAAAGAAAGGCTGATGGAGTAGATTATAAAAGTGAGTCCTATGACAAAGTTGTTGATACATTTAGATTGGGTGCACATATGGGAATAGGAGATTTAATTGGAAGCATGTCGGCAGGTGATGTTAAATTCAAAATTAAGAACCTATTTGATGTATTTGTTGAGGCCGGTATTAAAACCTCTGATTTTGATGGTGAAAAGTTTAACTTTGAAGGAGATGACAATCATGCAAGCTTTCTAGCTGGTATAAGATTCGGAAATAGTAATCATTGGGAGGGTAAAATTTTTCTAGACGCCTCAAAGGAGGCGGTTATAATTGATACTGGTAATCCAGTATGCAGAGCTCTCTCATGCCCTCCGTATGATGCAGAGTTATCGGATGATTCAGACAAAAAATTTGGGATTGGTATACTGTATAATATAAATAATAGAAGTGCTTTTTTTTTAGAAGCCTCTTCTAGCAAAGTTACGGATACATTGCTTAAAGTAGGTTTTCAACTTAATCTTTAATTTAGGATAAAATTTATATATGAAAAATTTAATTACTTCTTTACTAATTCTTGGTTTTGTATCAAGTTGCACACTTTTTGTTAATGAGTACCAGGTAAACCAAAGAAAAATAATTGGTTATTTGCTTTCAGATTTTCCAATACCAAAAAATTCTGAAATTATTAAGGAACCAACTGTGGTCCTGGGAACAGGCAATTCTGTTTCAGGAAGAATCGTCTTAGAATCAAGCTATAGTCCGGCAGAAAACTTAATATTTTATGGTAATGCCACTCCTGAAACTGGTTGGCTTTTGATAAGCTCTAAAGTTGCAGAAGAAATTTCACTGGTATACTCAAAAGAAGGAAGGTTTGCCACGATACATATCACCCCAACCACAGGATTGGGTCAATTTTTTAGAGGAGATTACGGAAGCGATATAGTAATTTCAGTTGTTCATCCAGATGCAATCGCTGAGCAGCTCCCTTATGCGGGTTTAAATTATGATGATCTTCCAAATATAGATTAGAAAGCCCTTTAATATTTTTCTTCACTTTCTATAAATATTGATTTCGTCATGAGCATCGTGGTCATGAATCCTTTTTAAATTATTTCCAGGAAAATCTGTGTATTTCATTACAGCATTTCTTGCTGCTACCAACACTGGATTTTTCATATGGTAAATTTTGCCTTGCATCATTGAAAGCCGTTGAATTTTTTTGGTTCGCTTGGTCCTTACAAAATCATATGTGCTTTGAGCATCTGTAAAGTTACCAATATTTTTTTTGCAGACCATTGCAAATGAGCATGCATCTTCAATTGCCATGCATGCACCCTGCCCTAAGAATGGAACCATTGGATGGGCAGCATCACCGAGCAAAGTTATATTTTCAGACACCATAGATTTCAGTGCGGGTCGAATATAAATACCCCATTTGTGCAGTGATTTAGAATCATCAAGATCTGGAAAAATACTTGAATCATAAATAGAGAAATCGTCTAGTAAACCTTTATAAGAACCCTCTTCTTTCCAAGACTCTTTAAATTGCAGTTCCTCCTTTGCGACTGCTACAAAACTTACATCTCCATCATGGTTAATTGGATAGCTCACAATATGACTATTGGGTCCAAGTGCAAAATGAATATCTTGAAGATTTGATTTTCCTATGCCTCTCCATGCACTATAACCACTATACTTTGGCTTTTGATTAGAAGTAAAAAAAGTATCTCGTATTGAAGATCGAATACCATCACATGCTGCCAAATGACTCACAATATATTTTTCATTGTTATGAAATCTGGCCTCACATTTAGTTTGATCAAAACCTGTGATCGCATGATCATAAAAAATTTCTCCTCCCAGGCTTAAGTATCGATTCACCAAGAGCGTCATTAACACTTCTCTGTGCGTGGTTAATACAGAAGGGGTGTTAAATGTGCATATGGGTTTTTTAGGTCCTTGAATAGATGCTTTTGAGTGGACATATGATTGATCTCTTAAGTCGTTAAAAATATCCAGCCTGCCCAAAAGACATAATGCATTTTGAGACATGCTGATTGCAGCCCCATGAGAAGTTTCTTCTGGAGATTTTTCAAAAATAACTGCTGGTATACCCTCTTTTAAAAGAGCGCAACCTAGAGTTAGGCCTGCTATTCCTCCTCCTACTATGCCTATATGATCAGAGTAATTCTGCATAATAAATTTTTTTAATACTATTGCTTGACTTAAAGCATGCTCTAAGATGTATAGTTCTTTGTATATATTACTATCTATTACTTTAAGGAGATAAAATGAGTATAAATAAACAAATTACTTCTACCGTTACAGATCAAGGAAAACTTGAAATAGCCATCACTGAATCTGAGCGCCCAGTTCCAGGAGATGATGAAGTATTAATTCAAATTGAGGCAACGCCCATTAATCCATCAGACTTAGGGCTTTTACTTGGGCCTGGTGACATAAATACGCTTCAAGTTGAAGACTCAAAAATTACTATGGATGTTCCTAAAGCTATTATGGGAGCAATGAAACCAAGACTTAATATCCCCATGCCAGTTGGAAATGAGGGTTCAGGAGTTGTTATTGAGGCTGGTACAAATGCTCAGGAATTAATGGGTAAAGTTGTAAGCGTTGTTGGTGGCGGCATGTATTCTCAATACAGGAGTCTACCTGCGGCAAGTTGTATGGTTATGAATGAGGGGACTGAGCCCAGAGATTGCGCATCAAGTTTCGTAAATCCGCTAACGGCTCTTGCAATGGTTGAAACAATGAAAGCGGAGGGACACTCGGCGCTTGTTCATACAGCTGCAGCATCAAACTTAGGTCAAATGCTTGTCAAAATATGTTTAGATGATGGCGTTGAGCTTATTAATGTAGTTCGCAAGCAAGAACACGTTGATTTATTAAAATCTATTGGCGCTAAATTTGTCTGCAATACTTCAGATGATGATTTTAAGGAACAGCTAACTTCAGCGATTCTTGAAACAAAGGCCACTCTTGCATTTGATGCAACTGGCGGCGGTGAATTGGCTGGAAAAATCCTTGCATGTATGGAAGTTGCAGCCAGACAAAATGCTACAGAATATAGCCCCTATGGATCAACCGAGCACAAACAGATTTATATATATGGAGCTCTCAATCAATCGGGTATCACTCTACCCAATAACAGAACCTTTGGAATGTACTGGGGTATCGGTGGATTTCTCTTAACTTCTTTTCTTGGAAAAGTTGGTTTTGAAAAAGTTGGTGAACTTCAGTCACGTGTAGCCAATGAAATTAAAACCACTTTTGCTAGTAATTACACCCAAGAAGTTTCATTGGAAGGAGCTTTAACTCTAGAGGCTTTAATGGTTTATGCAAAACAGGCTACAGGAGAAAAATTTTTAATTAACCCAAATAGTTAATAAGAAATTTTAGAATAATGTTTTTATTCTAACTAACAAAGGGGGCTTTGCCCCCTTTGTTTTAAAAAATAGATTGTTTTAAGTTATACCAATGCTAAAGCCATCATAACTAATGAAACAATAGAGCCAGCCCATAACAATGTTCTAACTAAAGCTACGCCTGCAATATATGCAATAAGATGGCCAACTCTTAGGACTAACCACCAACAAGCCAATCCTGTTACATCAACAGATAAATGTATAGACAACAAAGCTAACGCTAAAAAAGCTGGAAGACTTTCTTGCAAATTTTTACTTGCCCTAGCAGCCCTTCCCCCCATAACTGAAAGCTCATGAGGCATTGGCTCATCTCTATTTGAGGTCAGCCAAGAAAAATTTTTCTTATTAAAGGCTGCGGGCACAATCCAAATTTGAACAATAGCAAGCAACAACGCATAAACAATATAAGTAGCCATAAATTTTCTCCAAAATTAATAAAGTTAAAGTTTAAACAATAGAAATGATTCCATCAAAATAAATAGCGCTGCTACCTGAAATAAATACTCGATCATTAGCTAATCTACAATTAAGTTTCCCGCCTCTTTTAGAGAGCTGATGCGCTTCAAGATCCTCCTTTTTTAATTGGTTAGCCCAATAAGGAGTTAGCATAGTATGAGCTGATCCAGTAACCGGGTCCTCTTCAATGCCCACTTCTGGGTAAAAACACCTTGAAACAAAGTCTACATTATCGCCTGGAGCAGATATTACTATTCCTCGTGAATTTATTTCTGAGAGAAGTTGAAAATTTGGTTGCATCTTTTCAATTTGGTTCTGATTCTTAAAAATTGCTAAATAGTCATCTTTGCCTCTGAGTAATTCTATTGGTTCATTGCCTAATATTTCTAAAAAAAATGGATCAGGCTCTAAAAGAGTGGGCCGATCTACTGGAAAATTAAGGCTAAGGGTTTCTTCGTTTTTTGTTACCTTTAAGCTTCCGCTTTTTGAATCAAAATTAATTTCATTACCAACGAGATCAGGATAATGCTCAAAAAGGATTCGTGCACTTGCTAAGGTAGCATGCCCACAAAGATTAACTTCAATGGATGGGGTAAACCATCTAATGAGTATCGGGCTTTCATTAATGCTTATGAAAGCTGTTTCAGAAAGATTATTTTCCGATGCAATTGATTGCATAATACTATCTGCAAGCGGAGATTCTAAGACTACAACTGCGGCAGGATTCCCTGAAAATAATTTAGTTGTAAAAGCATCTACTTGGTACATTTTTAATTGCATCAAGTTATTTTACCTAACCAGGCTTTCAAGGCTAGAATAAATTAAAAGGATCAGCTTGAACTCAAAAAAACTAACACTCAAAACAAAATTAGCTTTTGGGATAGGCGCCACAGGCGAAGGTGCAACCAACTGGATCTTTGCTGCTCTCACCTTCTTTTTTTACAATCAAGTCCTGGGCCTTTCAGGATCACTAACAGGTCTAGCAGTATTAATTGCCATCATTTTTGATGCAATTTCTGATCCTGTAATAGGTTCCATTTCAGATCGATTTGTCTCTAAGCTTGGGCGCAGACATCCGTTCATGTTTGTTGCTCCTTTTCCAACAGTCATAGCAATTTACTTAATGTTTTTTCCGCCCATTGGTCTTTCTGAATATGGTCTCTTTGGCTGGCTCACTTTTTCTACTATCTTACTAAGACTGAGCATTACTTTGTTTGCAGTACCCCATCTAGCTTTGGGAGCTGAACTATCTGATGATTATTTTGAACGCAGCAGAGTTATGAGCTACAACAACCTCTTTGGATATATGGGTGTAATTATCATGCATATATTTGTTTGGTTTTTAATCTTTCCGTTTTTTGCGGGAGAAAAAATTGGGCAGCTCTATCAGGAATCATATACGCCTATAGCAATCTTTAGTATGGTTTTAATTTCATTGTGTATCCTCTCCTCGGCCTACTTCACCAAAGACCGGATTCCTTATTTAAAACAACCCTCTAGAAATGAATCACGGGTCAAAATTATAGATTTATTTAAGGATATTATTGGGGCCATTAGTAATAGAAACTATGCTCGTTTGCTGGCTGGATTGTTCTTTCTTTCTATGCTCATTGGCACACATGAAACTCTAGCTATTTATATGGGTACTTTTTTTTGGGAATTGTCTCCTCTGCAAATTGGATGGCTTATTATTAATAATATTATTGGCTATGCCTTTGGATTTATAGCCACAGCAAAACTCCATCAAAGATTTGATAAACCAATTGTGATTGTGGCCTCAGTTATTGGGCTCACTATTTTCTGGTCTGCGTCTGCTAATATTGCGTTGCTAGGATTTGCTCCTGAGCGAGGCTCTTGGGAAATAGTTTTCATGATTATTTTTTTAGGGTCTATTGCATCAGCAAGTGGTTCTATATTGCACATTAGTGTCATGTCTGCCTTAGCAGATATTGCAGATGAGCATGAGCTCAACACCGGCATCAGGCAAGAAGGGGTTTTTTATGCAGCTCGAGCTTTTTTTAGCAAAACATCAAATGGAATAGGCCATGTAATAGCCGGGGTTGCGCTTGATTTCATTGCTTTTCCTGGGAACGCAGTACCTGGCAAGATACCAGAAGAGATTCTTTTTAATTTAGGGCTAATTGATGGGCCATTTGCAATGATCTGGGGATTAATTGCTGTTTTCTTTTATGCAAGATATAAAATTACTAAAGAGTCACATGCAAAAATAAAAGAAAAACTTTTGCTAAAAAATTCTTAGAATTTACCCCTCGTAAATCTCATCCGAATTGAAAAAACCCTAACCAATGCTACTAGGGTAATGATGATTTGAATAAAAATAGAAATCGATAAAGTATTGGTCCAGCTCCAATTATCTATGGTGAGCCAAAGCAAGAATGTTTGTAGGGGGAAGTTAATAACCATGCCCATCATTACTACAATGACGCTTTCTCTAAAGGCTGTTTTTTCAGTTTTATTCATTTGTATCTCAGTTTATTTAAGTAGTTTATATTTACATTTTTTCATGGTTTCTTCAGATAAAGAAGAGTTAATACTCTCTATAAGTTCTCTATCCAACCTGGGTACCTGCAAAGAAGATGTAATATCTTTTTGTTTATGCCACCCTCTTCCATTTACATAATCATTCATTTCAATTAGTGGCAAATCTTTTTTATTCAACAGGCTACCTAAGCTTGCATGAAATTTGCTTTGATTACTATGAAAATCTTCAACATTTATAATAATTGAATTGGGAACCTCCTTTGACATTCTTATATAAGAATCATTCTTTTGATTCCACATAGCAATACAATTCTCATAGTCTTCAATTGAGAATTGAATAAATTCATCTAAAGGTAAATCTTTTATTTTTGGGTAATGGTCATAATAAGGTTCTCTATACATAGCTTTAATCCATGAATAGGGATTGCGAATACAAAAAATAAATAAACAGCTCTGCACATCAAATTTTGACCATTCTTCTTTCTTAGGAGCAAGTCGATGCTTCCAACCCAAGAAATCATAATGCTTGAAATTTAAGTTAAAATTTTTACCTGCAAAAAAACCAACAGCATTGGTCCCGCTATGCCGCTCACCAAAAACTTTTATTGAATCAATTTTCAAATTTTACGGCCGTCCCGTATGCAATCACCTCTGAAGCAGCAGCTGCAATGGTTGAGGTTTCATATCTAAAATTGACTACAGCATCTGCGCCCAACTCTTCAGCATGGGCTATCATCCTCTCCATAGCTTCTTTTCTTGCTGCTGTTAAGAGAATTGAATAGCTTTTTAGCTCGCCTCCAACTATATTTTTTAGAGTTGCCAATATATCTGTGCCAAGGTGTCGCGCCCTTACTGTACTGCCCATAACAATCCCCAAATAAGAGTTAATTTTTTCTCCTTCTATAGATGGGGTGCTGGTTACTAACATGGTTTGGTCCAAAAATTTGATATGATTAAATAAATTATATGGATAATATAAAACAAGAGCTAGTTGAAACAAAATTTGCTATCGGGGCAATTGTGAAACATCGCTTCCTTAATTTTCGTGGGGTCATCTTTGATGTTGATCCAGAATTTAATAATACCGAAGAATGGTATGAATCCATCCCGACCTCGATCCGCCCCAGAAAAGATCAACCCTTTTATCATCTCTTTGCCGAAAATGGACATATCTTTTATGTTGCCTACGTATCGGAACAAAACCTTTTAAATGATTTGTCTGAAGAATTGCCCAAACATCCAGAAATTAAAAATCTATTTTCTCACTTTGAGGACGGTAAATTTATACCACTATCAAGGGCTGTAAACTAAGCTACTCCTCAAAAGCTATTTGTAAAGCTGTAGTAAAGACTTCCATGGCTTCTTCTAAATCATCTAAACCCAAAAAAGTTGGCGCTAATCTAATATTAGAGTCTTGTGGATCATTAAAGTGTGGGTAAGTAGACCCAGCAGGCGTTATTAAAACCCCAGCTTCTTCACAAAGTGCTATCACTCTTTTAGCAATAGGCTTATTAGTATTGTAAGAAATAAAATATCCACCAGTTGGCTTCTTGTAGTCACCTATCTCAGGGTTCAGCGCGTCTAAAGCATGAAAAGCTACTTCAAATTTTGGTCTTACTAGATCTGCATGCTTGCTCATATGACTCAAGACATCATCCTTGTTTTTAAGAAATCCAAGATGACGTAACTGATTTACTTTATCTGAACAAACGATCATAGAAGCTCTTTGTCTAACCAATAGATTGAAAAGCTTAGTTCCAGCGGCAGCAAAAGATAATCCGCCCCCTCCAAAGGTTACCTTTGAGAAAGAGCAAAATATTGCTGTTTGATCCAAAGCATCATTTTTCTTGGCTAGATCCCATGAAGATGTTTGATCAATTGAAGGTAAGAAATCATGCAATAAATAAGCATGATCAAATATAAATAGAAATTCATGTGAATAGGTCTTTCCTGCTTCTAATAGCTGAGAAATATTTTCATCTGTATAGATGTCTCCGGTCGGATTTGAATGACGTGGAACACATAAGATCCCTTTTATATTTTTATGTTCTGCTAGCAGCTCTTTAAATTTATTAATATCTACCCCAGATCCAGTTAAAGGAACGGACAACATTTCTATACCAAAATCATCTAATAGCCTGAAATGTCTATCAAAACCCGGAACGGGACAAATAAACTTTAAATTTGATTGGGTCTTCCAGGGCGTTTCTAAGCCAAAAAGATAATTTGCAAGAATAAGCTGGTAAATAAGAAGTAAACTAGATTGCTCTCCAACCAAAGTGTTTTCTAGAGGCGCCGAAAGCAGCTCTGATCCAAGCTCTCTAGCCTCAGGTATGCCCAACGGATCACCATAATTTCGAACATCCACCCCACTTGAGCTCTCGACTGGCACATTCGAGCTCAAAAGTTCATTTGAAAGATCTAACTGATCTGAGCCAGGTTTGCCTCGTGTTAAATCAATCTTTAGGCTTTTAGCTTTTAAAGTGACGAATTTAGATTCTAGAGATTCATCCATAGTATCATTGGGTATATTAGTAAATATATTTTATAGGATAAATTTATAAGTGACATATATATGGATTCTTTTAATAGCAATAATCCTTCTTTTGGGGTTCTTAATCTATTTAAATATTAAAGATGGCTCTAAAAGCATAGACTCAAAAGAGTCTCTTAGAGATCTAGATAAGGCTGTTGAGCGACAGGAAGCAACTTTGTTTGATTTAACAAAGGACATCCAATCTTTTCAAGATCCGTTAAATAAACTCAATCGATATTTATCTGGTGGCACCTTAGCCGGTAAGTTTGGTGAGTGGTCGCTTGAGGCAATCATTAAAGATATCTTTCACCCCAATCAATTCTCTTCAAATGCTGAAGTTATCCCGGGCTCAGGAAAGAGAGTTGAGTTTGCGATTAAGTTGCCTGAGGGCTTGTTGTTGCCCATAGATGCAAAATTTCCTTCAGGTCTGTTTGATAACTATCTGCTTGCCATCGAAGCAAGAGACCAGCAACTGGTAAAAAAATCAAAGGATGATATTAAACGGCATGTCATCGGCGATGCAAAAGATATTAATACAAAATACATACAAGCAGGGATAACTGTGGAGCTTGGAGTCATGTACATACCAAGTGAATCTCTTATGCAGCTTATTGATTCAATAGAAAGCTTAAGAGAAGAAATATTTCGAGACAACAGAGTGTTAATCATGGGCCCCAACTCTCTTGCGGCTTACCTTATTAGTGTTCACATGGGCTTTAGGACACTTGCCCTTAATGAAAGAGCAAGTGAAATAATGAAAGAGTTTGGCAAACTTAAAAAAGAGTTTTTAAATTTTGGCGGATCTACTGAAGATCTTCAGAAAAAAGCTGATGCTATGTTAAAAGCTGTGAACGAGCATGCCACTCGAGAAAGGCAAATGGAAAAGGCAATTAAAAATATGGATCAACTAGATTCCTAGCTAGAGATAAAAACGTCTCCACATATTTAAACCAAACAACATCGCGAAAAACCACAAGATAACCTCTAGAGTATTTGGGTTGCTGTTGTACCCGAAAAATCCTTTTAAAAATGATCCTATTGAACCCTTATCATGAAATGGATGGTAAAGTGTTTTTCCGGTCTCCGGAGATTTCGTTGTTTCTAAAATATCCCAAACTCTATATATCTCAGATTTATCCATTTGCTCTGATTTCACTAAATACTCTTCTGCTTCGTGAGTTCCATAGGCAATCATGCCAGCGGAAAGAAAAACTAGTAAAAGGGTTGTGTATTTAAATATACTTTGTAAATTAATTTTTCTACCTTGGCTAACAATTAAATACCCAATTAAAATTGCCAGAACTGCGCCGGCAAAAAATCCAATATATGAGAAAGTCCCTGTGATTGAAAAGCTAGAAATTAAGAAAATTGCTGTCTCAAAACCCTCACGCAAAATTGCAAAAAATACCACAAAAAATATCCCCCATGAAGATATTTCCATGGCATTAAGAGCCTGGCCTTCTAATACCTCTTTATCGCTAACATTTTTGGACAACCAAAAAATTACATACCATATTAAAAATGCGGTTAAATATAAAAAGACTGCTTCAAATAATGCTTGTGTGGAGTTATTCCCTAACGCATTTTTAGCTTGTATAACCAAGAACCCAACCAAAATACTTGCTAAGATTGAAGCAAAAACACCATACCATAGCTTCGTAAAATGGGCGGCTTGATTAGTTTTTTCTATAAGTAAATAAATTATCCCCACAACCAAAGAAGCTTCTAATACTTCCCTAAAGACAATTATAAATTCAGCCATTTTTTTTCTTATTTTTAATTTAATGAGAATGATTCTCATTTAGGTTAACACAAAGAAAGTTCAAAGTTAATCTAAATATTGATGAGTAAAATATTGTTATAATTCTTGTTCCAAAAACAATTCCTTTGAGTAATGAATAAAACCGCCCTGCATGAATCCCATATAGAATTAGGGGCAAAAATGATCAACTTTTCTAATTGGGAAATGCCGATTAGCTACACATCTTTCATCGAAGAACATAATGCTGTTAGGAATGCTGCTGGGATTTTTGATGTATCTCACATGGCAGTATTTGATTTTTTGGGTGGTAATCAAGTTGCATTTTTTGAAAAGATTTTTGCAAATGACATTAAAAAAATCTCTCAAAACAATAAAGCCATTTATGGTGCTTTGCTTAATGAAGAGGGTGGCATTTTAGATGACCTCATTATCTATCATGCAAACAGTAAATTTAGACTAGTCTCGAACTGTTCAACGCGTGAGCAAAATCGAGATTGGTACAAAAAGCATGCGGTAGAATTTGGTGTAGAGGTAATTGAAAGGTCTGATATGGGTATCCTGGCCATTCAAGGGCCTGATGCGCTGAATAAGATATTAGCGATAAGCGAGATCGACCATCAAGTAAATAAGCTTCAATCGTTTGGCTGTATTTTTGATGGCGAGAAATTATTTGCAAGAACTGGATACACTGGTGAAGATGGTCTTGAGTTAATTGTCCCAAATTCAGATATTAAAAATCTTTGGGATAAAGCGCTTAAGCTTGATTGCACGCCCATTGGCTTGGGGGCTAGAAATACTTTAAGACTAGAGGCGGGCCTAAATCTATATGGCAATGATATGACAATTGATAACCATCCATATGAATCAAACTTAGGATGGACAATTGATATGAGTAATGAAAATCGTCAGTTCATTGGCAAAGATGCGCTCTTATCAATTGATCAAAGCGAATCAAAAAAAATAGTTGGAATTATTTTGCGAGATAAAGGGGTCCTAAGGGCCGGCTATGAAATAACTCATGGACAAGGAAACGGTATAGTTTTAAGCGGCTCATATTCCCCAACACTTCAATCCAGTATTGGTCTTGCAAGGGTTGATCAGGGCTATCAAGAAAATGGGAAGGTAATGATAAGAAATAAGGAATTAAATATAGATTTTGTGTCGCCTAGATTCCTTAGACAAGGTAAAATTCGACCATGAATGATATACCGGGTGATTTAAAATTTCTTTCTTCTCACGAATGGACAAGAGTAGAGTCTGACGGCACTGTTACTATAGGCATAAGCGATCATGCACAAGATCTTTTGGGAGATATTGTCTTTGTTGAATTGCCCGAAGTGGGCCAATCAGTAGATGCAGAAAGTGATGCTGCTATAGTTGAATCAGTCAAAGCTGCCTCAGATATTTATTCTCCTCTTTCAGGAGAAGTCATAGAAATAAATTCACTTCTTGAGAATCAGCCCGAAATAATAAATTCTTCTCCATATGAAGAGGGATGGTTCTATAAATTAAACCCCTCGGATATGGATGAGCTAGATAATTTGCTTTCTCCTGAAGATTATAACAATGTCTGTGAAGACTAAATATTAATCCAGGCAAAAATATGTTTAGGGCTTAGGACCCTTTATATTTAAAAAATACTTATGGATAATTTTAATAAATTTGCATTAAGGCATATTGGCTTAAGTCAGACAGACATTGACAATCTATTAAGTCAGCTCGGATATAAAGATTTGGAGGAGTTCTCAAAATCTGTGCTCCCTGAAAAAATCTTGATTGATAAAAAACTTGCACTTAATAAGGCTATGACTGAAGAAGAAGCCTTACAAACATTAAAGGAAATATCTAAAAAAAATATCGTTTCTAGGTCTTTTATTGGCCAAGGTTACTATGGAACATTTACACCCAAGGTCATTTTAAGAAATGTTTTTGAAAACCCGGGATGGTATACCTCTTATACCCCTTATCAATCTGAAATCTCACAGGGAAGATTGGAGGCGCTCATAAATTTTCAAACTATGGTCGGGGACCTGACGGGATTTGAGATTGCTAATGCATCACTGCTAGATGAATCCACAGCAGCAGCAGAAGCTATGACTCTTGCATCCAGGGTTGGAAAAAGTAAATCACAAAAGTTTTTTATAGATCAAAACTGTTTTCCTCAAACAATTGCTGTAGTCACGGCTAGAGCAAAACCAATTGGCATTGAGGTTGTCGTTGGGGATCTTCAATTGATAGCTAACTTAAAAGAAGATACATATTTTGGAGCATTGCTCCAGTATCCAGGCAATAATGGCGCGATAGTTGATTTCTCTCAAGAAATTGCAAATATTCATGGACAAAAAGGCTTGGTAATAATGGCTACAGATTTATTGGCACTGACCATATTGAAGAGCCCAGGTGAAATGGGAGCAGACATAGCAATAGGAAACTCACAAAGGTTTGGTGTACCTCTTGGTTTTGGTGGTCCGCATGCTGCATTTATGGCTACTAAGGAAAAATATAAAAGATCTTTGCCGGGCAGATTAGTGGGAGCATCGATTGATCAGCACGGAAGAACAGCCTATAGATTGGCCCTGCAAACAAGAGAGCAACATATTAGAAGAGAGAAAGCAACAAGCAACATATGTACATCTCAAGCTCTGCTTGCAATCATGGCTGGATTTTACGCTACATACCATGGTCCAGCAGGTTTAAAACAGATCGCTCAATCAGTTCATTCAAAAGCTGTATCTTTAGCAAAAGAAATCAATGTGCTTGGTTATAAGCTTCAATCTTGTAATTTTTTTGATACTCTCACAATCCATACTGGATCTGAGACTAAAGAGATTATTTCATCTGCTGAAAATCAACTTATGAATATCAGGATGCTAGATGAAAATCACATCAGCATTTCATTGGATGAAACTGCGACGGACAAAGAAATAAAAAACTTAATAAAACTTTTTAAAGGCTCTACCAAGAAAGAAAAAGTTATTTCTAACTGTGACTTACCAACAAGTCTTCTCAGATCATCTAAATACCTAACCCATCCAGTATTTCACATGTATCAAACCGAAACAGAAATGCTGAGGTACATTAGGAAGCTTTGTGATAAAGATATTGCATTGGATAGAGCGATGATTCCTTTGGGTTCATGCACGATGAAATTAAATGCTACTTCGGAAATGATCCCCATTGGTTGGGAGGAGTTTTCAAATATCCACCCTTATACTCCAAATGATCAAATTTCTGGATATAAAATTTTAATTGACGATTTAGAATCTAGGCTATCAGAAATTACTGGGTATTCAGCTGTATCATTGCAACCAAATGCAGGCTCTCAAGGAGAATACTCAGGCTTGCTAGCGATTGACGCCTTTCATAGAAGTAATGGAGATCATCAAAGAAAAATATGCTTAATCCCTGAGTCAGCACATGGAACAAATCCCGCCTCTGCTCAAATGGCAGGCATGAAAGTGGTACCAATAAGCTGTGATAAAAAGGGCAACATTGATCTTGATGATCTGCGTGAAAAAGCAACAAAATATTCTTCAGAACTAGCTGCAATCATGATTACTTACCCTTCCACACATGGGGTTTTCGAAACCACAGTAACCGAAGTGTGCGAGATGATTCATGAGCATGGTGGAAAAGTTTATATCGATGGTGCAAATCTCAATGCGATGGTTGGTTTATGTAAACCAGGTGAGTTTGGGGGAGATGTATCTCATCTCAATCTGCATAAAACATTCTGCATTCCCCATGGAGGCGGTGGACCAGGTGTCGGTCCAATCGGGGTAGTAAAAGATTTGATGCCTTATTTACCATCTGACCCATTAGCTTATGAACCTTCCTCTGAGAACGTTGGGCCAGTCTCAGCAACAAACTTTGGCAGCGCTTCAATTCTTCCAATAAGCTGGATGTATATTCAAATGATGGGAGCATCAGGCCTAAGAAAAGCTACACAGGTAGCAATTCTTAGTGCAAATTATATTGCTCAAAAGTTGAGCCCACACTACAAAGTCTTATATACAGGTAAAAATGGGTTAATTGCGCACGAATGCATTTTAGATATCAGACCTTTAAAAGAGTTATGTAGGGTGGAAGTTGATGATATTGCTAAACGATTAATAGATTTTGGATTTCATGCGCCTACTATGTCATTTCCTGTTCCTGGAACCTTGATGATTGAACCAACTGAAAGTGAGTCATTGGCTGAGTTAGACAGATTCATTGAAGCTATGATTAGCATTCGTAAAGAGATTGGCCAAGTAGAAAGTGGAGCTTATTCTATTGAAGATAGCCCACTAAGAAATGCTCCACATTGCGCTCAAGAAGTAACTAGTAATGAATGGAAATATAAATATCCACGCTCTTTAGCAGCCTACCCTGGAGGGCTTAATGGAAGAAATAAATACTGGCCGCCTATAGGAAGAGTTGATAATGTTTTCGGTGACAAGAATCTTATGTGTACTTGCCCCTCTATGACAGATTTCCAAGAAGAAAATTAAATTATTGGCAGGTTAATTACTTCCCATCCTCTATCCTTTGAGATAACTCCAAGCTTTGCATCTGGATTAACAGCCTTTGGAAATTCAACAATTTCCATTAAAGGCAGGTCATTAATAGAGTCTGAATAAAAAGTAACTCCTGAGAAATCATTGTATTGATTTTCTTTCATCCACCCCTCCACAAGCTTTAATTTGCCTACCCCTAGAGCAAGTGGTGGGATAAACTTGCCCGTGCATTTGTTATTTTTAAATTCAGCCTTGGTAGCGATAACGTTCTTAATTTCCAATCTTTTTGCTATTGGTCGAACTATTAACTCGTTAGTTGCACTGGCAAGCAATATATCGTCTCCCTCTTCATAATGATCGTGTATAAGTTTAAGGGCAAAAATATTAATCATTGGCTCAATAATTTTTTCAACATATGGAAAAATTATTTCATTGATTTCATCGATCCTTTTCCCTGCGTATGCTTGTAATGCAAAATTAGTATATTGAGCAAAGTCTAATTTCCCCTGCTGATAATCTTTAAGAGATTGGTCATTCTTTAACTTGGCTTTTTTATCTAAGATATTAGTATTTACTAAGTAATTAATCATCGAAAAATCTGAATCGCCGTTTAGAATGGTATTATCTAGATCAAAAATTGCTAAATCTGGCTTGGTCATATGGAGTTAATCTAACATGAATGATAAATCTTACAGAAAAAATGTTGGCTTAATCGTATTGGATAAAAATAATCAGTTATTAGTTTGTAGGAGAAGAGGAAAAAAAACTTGGCAATTTCCTCAAGGGGGCATAGATGGGGGTGAGCTTCATCTCAAGGCTGCATACCGAGAACTATATGAAGAGGTTGGCATTAAAAAAAATCAAGTGACAATGATCGCAAAAAGCAAACATTGGTATCACTATGACCTACCTAAGAAGTATCAACCAAGACCCGAAAGTTTAAAAAGCTTTAAAGGCCAAATTCAAAAATGGTACATGCTTAAAGCAAATACAAATCTAGAAATTAATCTCTTAAATGAAATTCCACAAGAATTTGTAGATTACAAATGGGTCACCTATTGGCATTCATTAGCTTGCGTTGTTCCATTTAAACGCGATGTCTATAGAAGTGTCTTAACTGAGTTTCTTCCAAAATATATCCATATATACAATGCTTGAAATTTTAATCTATCTTTTGCTTGGTGTATGTACAGGTCTGTTAGCTGGTATGTTTGGTATTGGTGGAGGAAGTATCTTGGTTCCAGGGTTAATTTTTATTTTTTATGGGATGGGTTTTGAGGGTTCAATAATAGTGCTTCTGGCTGTAGGGACATCACTGGCAAGCATATTTTTTTCTGCTATTTCTTCAGCTCTATCTCATCACAACAAAAGAAGCGTAGAGTGGCCATTAGTCATCCCTCTTTCTGCAGGCATGATTTTGGGTGCTATTGTTGGAGCTGGATATGCCGCGACACTTTCAAGCGAAAATTTAAAGTTGATTATTACAATTTTTCTTATGGTTGTTGGGATGGAAATGATTACTGGATTTACACAAACTCTAGCAAATAAAGGTAAAGGGTTTATTTCCCTATCTAAGTTTCTTATCCCCATTCACGGTTCTTGGATTGGATTTTTGTCCTCTATTATTGGTATTGGAGGCGGTTCATTTACAACTCCCCTGATGATTGCCGGAGGCTATAATATTCGAAAAGGTATTGGAACTGCGGCAGCGTGTGGAGTCCCAATAGCCGCAGCAGGAGCAATTGGATATATGTACTATGGGCAAACAGATGCAAACCTTCCAACAGGCGCTTTCGGGTATGTTTTTTGGCCAGCTGTTTTATGTATATCATTAGCGAGCATATTCACAGCAAAACTTGGAGCTAATATTAGTCATTCTATTTCTGAACAGGCTCTTAAAATTTCCTTCGGCATATTTTTAATTATTGTTGGGATTTTGGTGGTAACAAATTGATAATTGAGCTACCAGACTTTTTTAATAACCCGAGTTTAATACAATTTGGTTGGTTAAGGATCCAGTATTATGCTGTTACTTGGGTATTATCAGCCATCCTAATTTTCCAATACCTAAAAAATCATCGCATTATTAGCAAATTAAAATTAACCACCGAACAAGTAAATGACCTTGTTTTTTTATATGGGCTAATCTTTGGAGCCATGCTTGGAGGCAGAGTTGGTTACATGTTTTTTTATGGTCTAGATCAACTAGCATCTAATCCATTGAGTTTATTTTTTATATGGGAGGGTGGCTTAAGCTTTCATGGTGGTTTGATGGGAGTAATTGTTAGTTTGTATATCTACTCTTATAAACATGGAATTTCATTTTTAAGACTTTCAGATTCAATCTGTGCTGCAATGCCAATAGGTCTTGGTTTGGTTAGAATTGGAAACTTTATGAATGGAGAATTGTTTGGCAGGCCAACAGATGGAACCTGGGGATTTATTTTCCCAACAGACCCATATGGGCTTACAAGGCACCCTTCTCAACTTTATGAAGCATTTTTTGAAGGCTTTTTTCTCTTTATTTTACTAATGTTTATTGGCACAAAAAATAATAAGCAGGGAATTATAAGTGGAAGTTTCTTAATGGCTTACGGACTAATAAGATTTTTTATTGAATACTTTAGACAGCCCGATTCTCACATGGGTTTTGTTGCATTACAATTAAGTATGGGCCAACTTCTTAGCATCCCCATGGTTATAATTGGACTCATACTACTTACAAAATCATTGAGAAAGAATGAAGCAATATCTTGAGCTTTTAGACTATATTCTAAAACATGGTGAGAATCGTGAGGATAGAACTGGAACAGGTGTTATCTCATCTTTTGGTCATCAAATTCGTTTTAGCCTTGAAGATGGATTTCCTGCAGTTACAACCAAATTACTTGCTTGGAAAGGTGTTGTATCTGAGCTCTTATGGTTTCTAGAGGGCTCAGATGATGAACGCAGGCTTGCTGAAATTAGATTCCAAAAAGATAGGGCTGAGCTAACCGATTTAACCAAATTCTCAACTATTTGGACAGATAATGCAGATAATCAAGGTGTTGAATTGGGGTATGAAAATACTAAGACAACAAAAAAACTTGGCCCAATTTACGGCGTGCAGTGGAGAAATTGGAAGGGAGTAGATCAGATAAAAAAACTTATCAATGATCTAGAATCTAACCCTAGTGGAAGAAGGCACATATTAAGCGCATGGAATGTTGAAAAAATAGATTCAATGGCATTGCCTCCATGCCATGTCATGGCTCAATTCTATGTCTCAGAAAATGGTCGACTTTCTTGCCAAATGTACCAAAGAAGTGCGGATATGTTTTTGGGGGTACCATTTAATATTGCAAGCTATGCATTGCTCCAATCAATTCTGGCTAATATCTTAAACCTCATTCCAGGAGATTTCGTTCACACATTTGGAGATGCTCACATATACAAAAACAGCATTGATCAAGTTCAGGAGCAACTTACCAGAACACCTAAAAAACTTCCTAAGTTAATTATGCCTAACATAGAATCAATAGAAACTCTGAATGATTATTCTGTTGATGATTTTAGATTGGATGGATATGAATCTTACCCAGCCTTAAAAGCGCCAATGGCAATATAGATTTTTTATGATTATTTCCCATTTGGTTGCCATCTCAAATAATTTCGTGATAGGTGTTAATAACGATCTTCCATGGAAACTTAAAAGAGATCTTC
Source organism: uncultured Gammaproteobacteria bacterium (assembly GCA_964444385.1). GTDB lineage: Bacteria > Pseudomonadota > Gammaproteobacteria > Magnimaribacterales > D2472 > D2472. The sequence continues at coordinate 18,987 of CAYUHD010000003.1, read as the reverse complement.
AACATTTCAGAGCTTATACTCAAAGCAAAGCCATTGTAATGGGAAGGAAAACATTTGAATCAATTGGAAGGCCTCTTCCTAATAGAAAAAATATTGTTATCTCATCTACATTAAACTCTCAAGATGGAATTGAAGTTGTAGAAAATCTAGACCTAGGAATTAAAACTGCAAGCAAATGGAATAAAAAAAATACACAAAACGAAGAAGTTGTTTTAATCGGAGGCGGTTATGTCTTTGAAGAAAGTCAAAACATAGTCAACAAATTAGTTTTAACAAGAGTAGATTGTGCGATTGATGGAGATATATTTTATCCAAAAATAGATTTTAGCAATTGGAAAAAAATCTCAACTGAATCTTACCAGCAAGATATTGAGAATGAATATGATTTTAGGGTTGAGACCTATATTAAGAATTAGGAACTCTTTGATTTAGATTGCTGAATAAAATCTCTTCTAAGGGCTAGGTTCTTAACTCTAATTTCTTCATTTTCAGCATATTTAATCCAAGAGTTTGCTGTCTTTTTAATTCTTTTGTTTTTATCGCGAGCTGCTGCTCTAAAATGTTTCTTGGCTTCTTCAAAATTTTGGAGCTCAAAATGACCCTGTCCTAGAACAAGCAAAGCTTGAGAACGGCTTTTTAACTTAGGTTTTTTTAATGCATTTTCAATAGCTTTTATAGACTCCTTAATACGATCTTCAAAAAGATATAGATTGCCTAATAAAACGTATGTATCCCCATCTTTAGACATTTTTGCTGCCTTTTCTAAAACTGGAATAGCTTTATCAATTTCTTGGGCCATTCTCCAGGCATCAGCTAAAAGCTTAAAAGTTTTTTCTTTTTCCTTTACAACTGCAACGACCTCTTCTTCTCCAGTGTCTTCATCTTTGATGGTCACTTTTTTCTGTTGACCAGCCACCAAAACTTGTGCAGCCCAATATGGATTTTTCTTAAGTAAAAGCATTTGGGCAAGAGCTAGATACTCACCCTCTTTATCAAGAAGATCTTTATCATAAGCAGCTTTTAATGTGATCAAATAATCATCTTCTCTATCCATTTGCTGATATGTTCCGCCTAGCTGAAGAAAATATATTTTTTTAGGGTAGTAGTTGACTAAAATTTCATAGATGCTGAGTTGTTGTTCAAGAGCATAGGCTTCCCCTATTATCTTTTTATCCTTAAGCTCGCTAAAGCACGCTGCTAATAAAACATACCAATTTTCTCTTGGGCGATAGCCCTCTTCCTCGGCTAATCTAATGGCTTCTTCCATATTACTTCTTGCTCTAACGAAATCTCCTTTTTGGAAATAAGCTGAGGCAAGGAGATAATATGATTGAGCTGTAATATTCTCTACTTCATTCATCCATTGAAGTATTAGATTAATACCCTTGTCCCAATTTTCTTTGACAAGATTTAATTGAGCAAGAGTAAACAAAGATGCTGTTCTTAGTGGCACTGTAGCCTCAGGCTCATTTAAAAGCTGTTCATATGCGTACATTGCCTGATCATAATTTTCATCGCTGAAATATATGTACCCCCAATAATTCCACATAACCGAACGATCATAACTTTTCAGTTCTGCTCTTTTATTTCGGAGTTCAGTTAATATCCTTTTTGCGCTTGCCCAATCAGGATCATCTTCTTCTTTTTTAATAAATTTGCCCTTATTTTCAGGATCAGGCACTTCAACAGTTTTTTGCCTTTCAAGGGCTTCTACAACCTTTACAATTTTCTTGGCTGTAGAGTTTTGAAGCACTCTAGCCTTCTTGTATGTTCTAGTCTTACCCGTTTTTTTTGAACTTCCACCAACTGAAGGGTCGTCACTATTACTTTGAGCAACAAGGTTAATTGCTCCAAAAGAAAAAGATAAAGCAATGATAAATAATATGCTACGCATTGATTTTTTAATCATTAGGTTTCCTCAAGGATAAAAGTAAACTTATGAGGCACATCATCTACCCTAACAGCATTTCCATCAACAATTTTAGGCTTATACTTGAGCTTTAAGGCCGCTCTAGAAGCTGCTGAGTTAAAAATAGTACAAGTTCTATAAACTGTATCAGGATCTGTAGGATCTCCACACATACCCTCAAGAGGCACTGAATTCTCTACTGTTCCAGTCTCAGTTATGGTAAAAGATACAATAGCATAACCCATGATTCCTCTCTCTTGCGCTCTCCTAGGATAAATAGGTGTTACTTTGAATAAAGGAATATATTCCCCATCTCTAAAAAAAGATCCGCCGCCGGCAAAGTTAGTTTTTGGCTTAGGAACGCTGACATCAACTCCAGCTAAAGGCGCAAGATCCAGCTCAGGCTGTGCTATATCCTCTGGTTGCTCATCAGGCTCTTCAGGCTTTTCCACATTATCAAATAAGGTATCAATATCTCTATCAGGCATTATGACATCGCCTAATTTTCTAGAATTATCTGTTGGTATGCTGCTATCTCCCAAAGAGATTAAAGCAACCATCAAAAAGAATAGCCCAAGTGTTATCAAGGCTGCAAAGCCTGAGCCTGCTATATATTTATTGTAGTTAAATGCTTTGTAATATAGCCCTGCTAATGGTGCGAATACCTTTGACATGGTTTGAAAAAAAGTATTTACACTATTATTAGCAGTATTCAAAATAATTCTCTATTTAGGTTCAGAAGCTAGAGATATGTTAAACACACCAGCCTCTCTCGAGCCATCCATTACTTTAATAATCGTATCAGCCATAGCTTTTTCGTCAGCTTGAATAACTACTGATCCTTGTGGATTATCTGCTAGAAGTTTTACTACATTGGCTTTCACCTGCCTTGCGTCTATTCTTCTTCCATCCATCCAAATCTCACCAGATGCACCAATTGCAATTAATATGGCTGCATTTTCTTGCGTTTCTGAAGTATCAGATTCTGGTCTGTTAATTTCAAGACCCGGTTCTTTAATAAAATTTGCTGTCACAATAAAGAAAATAAGCATGATGAAAACAACATCAAGCATTGGTGTCATATTAATCTCAGCTTCTTCCTCTTGGACTGCACTTGATATAGCGTTTCTTCTCAAAATATTCTCCTATTAATTTTTAATTGTTTCTTTAATTAAGCTTTCTTCTCTATTTCTTGCTGAATTAAGATAAATAGTAGCAAATACCCCTGACAAAGCGGTGGTCATTCCGGCCATAGTGGGTAGCGTAGCTTTTGATACACCTCCAGCCATTGATCTTGCATCACCACCACCAGTAAAAGCCATGACCTGAAATACCTCAATCATCCCTGTCACTGTTCCCAATAATCCAAAAAGCGGAGCAAGGGCAACACATGTATTTATCAATGGTAGATGTCTATTGACCTCTGTCCTTGCTTGAGAAATTAATTTATCTTTTATCTGTTGAGCCTTCCAAGTTGAATGATCGCCTAAAGAATCCCATTCGGATCTTAGATCATTCATATATACCTTATGACCGGCATTAAAGTACCAAACTCTTTCAAGAATAATTGCCCACATAAAGGCAGCAAGAATTGCAATCAACCAGAGCACACTGCCCCCAGCAGACATAAAGTCTCTAAGGGTATTAAATGCTTCGGTGATTGCGTAAAACATTAGCTAATTACTTTGAATCAGAATGTTCTGCGACTATCCCTGTGCTTTGTTCTTCAAGAACATTAATAATTCCTCTTGCTGATGAGTTAGCAAAAGAGTGTAAAAGCGTTGTTGGAATAGCAACTACCAAACCTAAAACAGTAGTTACCAAAGCTTGAGAAATACCTCCGGCCATAATCTTTGGATCCCCAGTACCAAATAGTGTAATTTGCTGGAAAGTAACAATCATACCTGTAACCGTTCCCAATAAACCAGCTAGTGGCGCAACTACTGAAATGATTTTTACAACAGGAATGCCTCGCTCAATAGCTGGTCTTTCAGCCATAATCGCCTCAGCCAGTCTTAGCTCTAAGGTTTCTATATCCTTCCCCATATGCTCTTCACCTACGGCCAGGACTCTTCCAAGTGGATTAGATTTATCATGATTTTTTGATTTAGCTTGCTTGGCAACAGCTACACCCATTGTATAAAGGGTGAATAACTTCCAAAAAGCAATTCCAATACCAAACAAACCTACAATAATAATTATGTAACCAACCTCTCTACCCTGATTAACTCTTTCCATCAAACTTGGGTTTTGAATTAAATTAGCAAGCAAGCTTCCGCCAACAGGACCGGTTGGATCTACGCCAAACTTAATAACATCGCCAACATCAGCTTTTGATAGCTTTTTAGCTGAGCTTACATAACGACCCTCAGGCTGCTTTCCTAGAAATGCGTATTGCCCTTTGCTACCTATGTATTCTAGGTACTTACCATCACAAATAGCATTATAAAGCCCTACCCTAGTTACTTTACAAGTCTCAGACTCACCTTCTAAGTTAATTACGCTTGTATCAAATGAAACAACTTCTGAACCTGCAACCATCTCTCTTTGAAGCTCATACCAAAGACCTTCAAGCTCTCTGATTGTAGGAAGTTCAGTTGCACTAGACATTTTTGCAGATAAATCATTTAAAAATTTTTCTCTTTCTTTTCCGTATTGCGCGGAAGTCAAAGAATCAGAAAAAAGGGCACTTGCCTCTCCTGCTGAACTTTGTAGATGACCAAAAAGCTCTACTAAAGAACCTAACTCTTTCTTATATGCTGCCTCTTTAACAACTAAGATGGCATCGTTTTTCTTATATTCTGACTCAAGCTGATCAGCAATTCTTTCTTGCCTTGCTAATTCTCTTTTTTCGGCTGCTAATTTTGCTGCTTGTTTATTTTTATTAGCAAGGAAGTCTGCCTCTCTTTTTGTATTAATATTTTGTTCGCTTGTTCTGCCTTGCTCAACTAATTGCAATAGACCCTGAATTGTAGTCGGCTCGCCTTCTGCTGCTTCTTGAGCAAAAGATGAAACTGATGCAACTAATACAAAAGATAAAATATATTTATTTAAAGTTTTCATGAAGCATCTCCTCTGTAAACTACCGGCAGCATCATGATATCCATGGGCGCTAGTTTTTGAGCCATTCGAATTCCATCTCTGACAGTTACTCTGTAGCTACCAGAAAGCTCTTCCCATGTGCCCAATTCATTATCATAATATCCAGTTTTTCTTTCATCCTTAGACTGGAAGAACATGCCCAACCTTCCAACTCTTAGAATATTTACAACTACTTCTTGCCCATCAAGGACAATTGTTTCGTCGTAAGCATCTAGTTTTCTGCCATATTCAGCTTCAATATTATAAGCTTCTAAAATTTGTCTCACTTGCTCAGCGGCTGTAACTTTTGGATTTGAAAGCGAAGACCTGACAAGATCTAGTCTTTGCTTTCTTTCTTCTAAATGAAATGGGGTATCAAGATTTACATACTTTTCTAAACCCTCCAACATTCTTTGGGCCAGTGGTGGAATTTGTCTTTGCATAATAACAACTTGAACAAGCTGCTCATCGTACTTATCCATTAAATTAAGCTGGGCTTGAATTTGAATTCTTTTTTGAGCGTTATAAAGCTTTAATCCTTCAACTTGCTTTGAAACAACTTTAAACTCATTAACGAGTTTATCTGTAGCCGATTCAGTTGCGTCGATTTTTGCTTGAGATTTAGCTGAAAGCTCTGTGTTATCCCTTCCAACTTCTAATACTTGTTCCATCTCTGTTGCTACTACAAAAGTAGTCAACATAGTAAGAACTACTAGGCTTTTCTTTAACATGTTTTTCTCCCCTAGAAAAATGGTTCACTAGTCTAACAGTGTAGTGAAAATATTCAAAATTTTTTATGATGTGATTGTACCTAATTTTACCAAAATGGTGTTACAAAGTTACAACTTAAAACATATTTTTTACTGTATAGTAAAAATCTAATCCTTTAATAAATTTTTGGAATCATCTTTGGTGTTGATTCTTTATAAGCATTATATTCTTCTATGTGCCCCCACTTTTTATGGCCTCTTGCTTCAAGGATTCTTACCCCGCTTACATAGTTTAAAAGCAGGTATGTAAATATTGGCGAAAAGAGTGCCAAATAATTCATCCCGCTGAATGACGAGATCCCCATAACAGTTATTCCGGTCCATAAAGTAATTTCACCAAAGTAGTTTGGGTGTCTTGACCTAGCCCACAAACCCTCGTTTATAAATGAGTCTCTATTTTCTTGCTTTGCTCTAAATGCTGACTTTTGATTGTCAGCTATTACTTCAATAGCAAATCCCACAATAAATAGAATAAGTCCAATAATAAATATATTATTGACTATTACGCCCGTTGGGCTTGCCATTGCAACCAAAGCGGCAGATGAGCAAATAAAAACCCACATACCCTGTAATGTCCACCATATAAAAAATTGAGAGAAGGATGTTTTAACAGAGTTAAATCTTCCATCCTTGCCATCTTTCTGAATTCTCATAAATAAAAATGTGCCGAGTCTTACGGCCCAGAGAAAAATAGCAATTCCTATAATTAGATTTCCAAATTGGGGATTTTGAAAACTATTTGAAGCATATAAAGCAAATGAGATAATTGCGATGTAAGTTAAGCTTCCTGTTAAGTCATAAAACTTTTCGGTTTCAAAAAGAAAAGCCGGGATATATGCAATCCATTGAATTACAAAGGTCATAACTAGCAAATGACTAACTAAATTCGCTCCTGATAGTTCAATGCTATTAAATGAAATCACATCAGCATAGAACTTTGTAAAAATAAAAACTCCGGCAGCAATAGCTAAATTAATTAAGTGTTTCATCTCCCTCCCATCCGCATATCCGATCAACATTTTGCACATCTAACCAATCTTTTAACGGTTGATAATAATTAAGCATGGATTTCCCGCTCAATTCTCTTGTCCCAGTCAATGCTTCCAAAGCTGTTTGCCATTCTTTACTTTGTCCCAGAGCAAGCATTGCTCTTAATTTTTCTCCAGCAAGCTCATTGTCATAAATGGAGCATTCATGCAGCGGCCCCTCAAAACCGATTTGGTTACATAGAGACTCATGAAATTGATACTGAAGAATTTTTGCTAGGTAGTATCTAGTATAAGGAGTATTGCCTGGGATGTGATATTTTGCTCCTGGATCAAACGCATCAACATCTCGATCACGCGGTGCTCCTATACCTTGATAAAATTCTCTTAATTCCCACCAAGAATTATTTAACTCTTCTGTGCTTGTCTCGCCCGTGAAGACTTTTGCTCTCCATTTATCTAGCATCAATGTCCAAGGCACCGAAACAACGCCATCTAGTGCTTGCTGCATTAATAAAGAAATTGGATCAGTTTTCGCTTTCTTGGCTTCCTCTTCAGAAACCATTCCAATCTTCTGGTAGTAGTCTGGTGTAATAGATAATGTTAATAAGTCTCCTACAGCCTCGTGAAAACCGTCGTTTGCTCCACCCTGGAAGATATCTGGCAGACCGCTGTAAGCCTGATAATAAAATATATGGCCTAATTCGTGATGAATTGTTGAAAAGTCTTCTGCATTTCTTTCGATACACATTTTGACTCTTAGATCGTTAATATCTGAATCAAGATCCCATGCAGATGCATGGCAGACAACATTGCGATCTTGAGGTTTTATAAATAATGACCTTTCCCAGAAAGTATCAGATAAAGGCTCAAACCCAAGTGAGATAAAAAAGTTTTCAGCAATCTTTACCATTTCTATTTCGTCAATATCTTTCTCAATTAATATATTGGTTAAATTAATCTCTGAAGAAGATAAGCTGTTTTCTGGCATGTAGACAATGTCATAAATATTTGCCCAGTTTTGTCCCCACATATTTCCCAAAACATGTGCGGGTAAATTGCCAGTTTTGGCTACAATTTCTTCACCGTAATAATTTGATAGCTCATCACGGACGTGACAATGCAGAGCATCATAGAGAGGTTTTAATTCATCCCAAACCCTATCAGTTTCATCTAAAAACTCATCTGCTGGCATGTCATATTGACTAAACCACAAATCAGTCAGGCCGTCATAGCCCAAATCATTGGCTCCTTGATTCCCAATTTCAACCATTCTTAGATACATATCTTTCATCGGCTTGCCAATATTTCTCCAGCCCTCCCACGCCTTTAAAAGCTCAGCGGGATCTCTTGAGTTATCAATTACACTCTCAAATGCCTCTAAGTCATAACAGTCATTATCCGAAAAACAGTGTTTTCCAGCTCCATACATAGCATCTAGTTCAGCGCTTATTGCAGAGATTTCGCCAGCCAATTCTTCGTCTAAGGGAGATGGCATTACAAATGAGCTTTTAATGAGATTAAGTTTTCTTCTATTTTCTTCTGAAACTTCCACCTCATCAAAGGAAGAGGCTTGTCGGGCACGCTCTAATGCAAGTAATTGATACCTTTTACCATAATCTGCAACTACTTTCTGAGAATCATAAGTGATAAAATTAGCTCCAATCCAATAGGCAGAGCTTGCAATGGGTCCTAGGGTTTTATCTTCGAGCTCAACTCTTTGTAGAAATGCTTCTATATCGGATTCAATTAAAGCATTCGGTTGCTCACTTGAACATGAGGAAAGAACTAGGATAGAAAGAAAAATAGTAGATAATAAAAATTTATACATTGAAAAGACCCCTTTTATATACAATAAGAGAGTAAATCACACTATGAAAATATCAACAAGCCAATTTAGAAACGGTCTAAAAATTATAATCAATGGTCAGCCTTGTTCAATTCTTGAGCATGAGTTTCATAAGCCTGGTAAAGGTCAGGCAGTGATGAGAATAAAGTTTAGAAATTTAATCACTGGCAAAGTAGTAGATAAAACGTATAAATCAGGTGAATCTGTAAAGGAAGCTGATGTAATGACGGTTGAAATGAGCTATCTTTATTCAGATGGAGAGCTGTGGCATTTCATGAATTCGTCTACATTTGAGCAAATTGGCATCAATGGAAATGTTGTTGGCGATACAAGGAAATGGATTGTTGGTCAAGAAAATTGTGAGGTTGTAATCTGGAATAATGAACCCATTTCAGTTGAAGCGCCTCCATTTGTTGAATTGAGCATTACAAAATCTGATCCTGGCATTAAAGGAGATACTGTGTCTGGAGCAACTAAACCAGCAGAACTTGAGACGGGTGTCACTATCCAAGTTCCTCTATTCGTCGAAGAGGGAGAAAAAATCAAAGTTGACACAAGATCTGGTGGATATTCGGGGCGCGTATAAGCTTTGTATAATAAAATTACATCTTCGTTAAATGACTTTATTGATAATGAGCTAGCCCTTCAAGCAGACCAGAAGAAAATCTTATTAAATAAACATAAACTGAGCCTGACAGATTCTCTACAAAGGGGTCACTGGACAACTAATCTTTGTTTAATTGCATCTAATCTTGCTAAAAAAAACCCGAAAGACATAGCCTCAACCCTTTCAACAAAATTAGAAAGCCTGCCTGGAATTGCAAAAGTTGAATTGGCAGGCCCTGGTTTCATAAATATATTCTTAACTCGAACAGCGTTTTTAAATCAACTTGATGACGCTCATAAGAACCCAACATCTATTACAAAATCTACACATGCAACTAAACAGAAAATACAGATAGAGTTTGTTTCAGCCAACCCAACTGGTCCACTGCATGTTGGCCATGGTCGAGGGGCAGCCTATGGAGATGCCGTTGCTCGAATCTTAAAGCATCTGGGCCATGAAGTATCTAAAGAATATTATGTAAATGATGCGGGGAGACAAATTGATATCTTGGCTTGCAGCATCTTCTTAAGAAAATTTAACTGTTTTGATGAAGATAATTTTCCAGGCTCAGCATACAAAGGATCATATGTTTTAGACATTGCAAGTGGCATAGATATTGTTTCGCCTGTATCAGATCCTGAAAAAGAATTATTAATAAATGATCTTCCCGATGATGATGAAGAGCAAATTGATGAATTAATTGAACGCATTAAAGCTAACCATTCAAATTATTGGTTATTAATTAGGGCCTCTGGTCTGGCTTATGTCATTAAATCTATTGAAGGAGATTTAACTGAATTTAAAGTAATTTTTGATAACTGGTTTTTTGAATCTTCGCTTGGAGAACTTGCAGACAAAAAATCAGAAATTTATAAGGCATTAGATCAGGTTAAAAAAGCGCATACCTATAAAAAGAATGGTGCTGTTTGGCTAGAATCAACTAAGTTCGGCGATGATAAAGATCGGGTAATTATCCGTGAAGATGGAAGGGGGACCTACCTCTCAGCTGATTTAGCTTATCATAGAAATAAATTAGATCGTGGATTTGATACTATCATAAATATATGGGGCTCAGATCATCATGGCTACATAAAAAGGATCGAGGCTACGATTGAGGCTATGGGATATAGCAAAAAACAAATGCAAGTCCAGCTTGTCCAATTTGCCAATCTCTTAGAAAATGGTTCAAAAGTCAAGATGTCCACTCGCAGTGGAAATTTTTATACACTAAAGCAACTAATTGATGATATTGGGCCTGATGCATCAAGGTTTTACTATTTATCTAAACAAGCAGATCAGCATCTAGATTTTGATATTGGAGTCGCTAGATCTAACTCTAAAGATAACCTTTATTATTATGTCCAATATGCTCATGCAAGAATTTGTTCTGTGGAAAGGAAATATCTTGAATCAGGGCTGTTTTTACCAGAAAAATTTTATGATGATGATTTTGAGGCCTGTGATGGGCTGCTTCAAATGGCTTTAAATGCTCAATTCGTTATTAAAAATTCAGGGGAGAATCTTCAGCCCCATCTTATTGTTTATTACCTTCGAGATATTGCCCAAAGCTTCCACAAATTTTACAACAGTGTAAATATCCTAAAAGCAGAAGAATCAGAGCAGAATAATATTATGCGGACTTTAATCATTGTAAAAGCTGTAATAGCCTCCTCCTTAGAACTGTTGGGCATTGAGCCTTTAGAAAGCATGTAGTTAATTGTGAAAGATTTTGCAAAAAGACACCCTATAAATAAATCAAAGACAAAAAGAGTTAAAACGTCTTTACGGGCAAAAAGAGAGCTCAACCAACCATTGAAATTAAAACACTTATTTATCATTGCTGGTATGAGTGCCTTGGTTTTATTTGCCTCAAACATAATATTTCAAACCAATGTGGTAAATATAAGGGGTAATGTAAATAACCCTAAAGTAGAATTTCTATACCCGGTGGAGTTAGAAAACGATACAGTGCTAATTGAACTTGAGGGAATAGTTATTGAGGAAGATTGTGAGTATCTCATCCAAATCGAATCATATGGAAAGAGAATATATGCGCAGGAGCAACTCAGCTCTTTGCTGTCTCTGGGGTTAAAATCTTACGTAGAAAAAACATTTAGCTCGAGTCAGCCAGATAAGCCATTATTTAGAGTTATGTCGGGTCCATATCTAAATAAATCTGAAGTAAATAATGCTAGAGAGCTGCTCATGAAGAATAATAGACAACCATTAATCTATAAAAAATGCACGAAAGCATAACAGATAGATTTATGAATATTTCTGACAAGATTCAAGCGGCTTGTCTTCAAGCTCAACGATCTCGAGATGATGTAAAGCTAGTTGCTGTTTCCAAACTGCAATCTATTGAGGTCATAAAAGACGCATATGCTCTTGGGATAACAAACTTTGGTGAGAATTATGCTCAAGAACTGGCTGAAAAATCTTCAGCATGCCCTGACAATATTATTTGGCATTTTATTGGTCCAATCCAATCGAATAAAGTGAGTCTGATTGCTAAGCATGCTGATTGGATTCATTCAATAGATAGAGAGAAAATTGCAAAAAAACTTAATACAGCATTAGATACTGAAGGGAAAAAGATTCATTCATTAATTCAGGTAAATATTGACCAAGAAGAATCTAAATCAGGCATACATCCCGAGGATGTAATTGATTTTGCAAAGAACCTTGATACATATTATCCAAACTTGATCCTAGAAGGGTTAATGTTTATGCCTAAGATTAATGCTTCTAAAACAGCTAAAATGAATACTATGAAAAATATTATGTATCTTAAAAAATCATTAATTTCTGAAATTCCGAGCTGCAAAAACTTTTCACTGGGAACCTCGGGCGATTATGAAGAATCTATCATTGCTGGCTCAACAATTATAAGAATTGGAGAGAGTTTGCTGGGCAAAAGATCATGAATATTTGTTTCCTTGGATGTGGCAATATCGCTCAAGCGATCATTGATGGATTATTAAAAGGTGGTATTTCAGCTAATAGCATTGCCTGCATTGAAAGAAATAAACAAAAAGTTGAGTTGCTTCAAGAAAAAAATTTAAGAATACTTAAGTTAGAAGATTTGGCCTCTGAGAACTTTGATCTAATTCTGCTAGCAGTTAAACCAAAAGATGCTTTGAGCGTAGAAAAAGATATTTTTAAAATTGCTCCCCAATCAATAATTTTAAGTGTTGTTGCTGGGATAACTTTGGATAAGTACTCAAAACCTAGCTCTGTTATTCGCTCAATGCCAAATACCGCATGTGCTTTTGGCAAAGGACTAACTGCTATATATGCTCTGGATCAAGAATCTAAAGCGTTCAAAATTGCTAATAATCTATTTAAAAAAATTGGGCATGTTTTAGCACTTAAAAGTGAAGATGAAATGCATGAGTTCACCAGTATTATTGGAAGCGGCCAAGCTTTTCTATTCCTAGTCCTAAATATTTATCTTGGTGAACTAGAAAAAATACCATTAAATATCGAAGTAGCTTCCAAAGAAATATTTAAAGATTTTGTTAGCAGCCTTGGAGACTCATTCGCCCAAGAGCCAGATTTTGAAAGCTTGATAAATAAGATAAAATCCCCTGGGGGTACAACTCAGGCAGGCATAGAATCTCTTGAGCAAAATAACCTTGATAAAATTTTTAAAGATGCTTTTCGCGCGGCTGCAAATAGGTCAATTGAGATTAGCAATGAACAAAAACAGATACTTGAGAAAATATGATTAGCGTAGTAGCAATAATTTTGAGCTTTGCAAGTTATGCTTTCGTCCTTCTATCAATATTCAGGCTATTTAGAATTAATTACTTTAATCCAATAGTAAAAATATTTGCTGCTTACCTAGAGCCGATTTCGAAAAATATTTTCTTCTTCATGCCGCCGCTTTTTGCTGCGATCAGTTTAGCTTTAGTATTTAAGTTTAGCTCGTTTTACCTAGCATACTCTTCTGGATACGAACCTCTAACATTGTTCTATATCTCTACAATTGATGTTATAAATTCTGGGTTTAGAATTTTATTCTACAGTCTTATAGGGTCTGTTGTATTAAGCTGGGTTGCTCCGGGAGGGAATCATCCCTTATTACAAATCATTGAAGAGATTTCTTCGGGTATTTTAGATCCCATAAGAAAATTTTTGCCGCCAATGGGAGGTCTTGATTTCACTCCGATAATAGGCCTAGTTGTTCTAAATCTAATTAATACCTCTTTTGTTCAGGTTATCCGAGCTTTGCTATGAAAGTAGTATCTAAAAAAATTACTTTTAAGGATTCTTTGGCTCTCCAATCAGGCAAGTCCTTATCTGGGTTTGAATTAATGACCGAAACCTATGGAGAACTTAACCAAGAAAAAACTAATGCTGTTTTAGTATGTCACGCCTTTTCTGGTAGTCATCATGCGGCTGGAATTAAAGAAGAAGAAAAACCTGGTTGGTGGGATGAATTGATCGGAGACGGCAAAACAATTGATACAAAGAATTATTTTGTTGTTTCTATTAACAACATCGGTGGCTGCCATGGCTCTTCAGGACCTAATTCTATTTCTCCCGAATCAGGGCAACCTTTCGGAGCGACTTTTCCCGAGATTTCAGTTAGTGACTGGGTAGAAACTCAAAAATTGCTAGCTGATCATCTTGGAATTAAGTGTTGGGAAATGGTTGCTGGGGGAAGCTTGGGTGGAATGCAGGCTCTTCAATGGGCTATTTCATATCCTAAAAAAATTAATAAAGCTGCAATTATCGCGGCCTCTTCAAAAATAAGTACTCAAAATATTGCATTAAACGAAGTTGCTAGAGAGATGATCAAAAAAGATGAGAACTTTCATAATGGCGATTATTTGTCAAAAGGTGTGTCGCCTAGCAAAGGATTAAAAGCCGCAAGGATGCTCGGACATATTACTTATTTATCAGAATCTAATATGAGCAAAAGGTTTGGAAGAAGGCTACAAGATCCGAAAACCAAAATGGATGCGGATATAAACTATGAAGTAGAAAATTACCTCCAATATAAAGGAGAGCAGTTTGCTAAAACTTTTGATGCCAATAGCTATATCTTAATGACTAAAGCCATGGACGGTTTTGATCCAGCAAAAGATTTTAACCACGATTTAGTGGAATGTCTTAAGAGCACTCAAGCAAAATTACTTATTGCGTCTTTTGATTCAGATTGGCTTTTTCCAAAAGAGTATGGATTGGACATGCAAATGTCTGCTATCAAGGCTGGAATCGATAGCACCTACATCGAACTTGATGGAGACTATGGTCATGATAGTTTTCTCTTTTATTCTAATCAGTATTCTGCTGCACTTAAAAATTTTTTAAATTCCAATGAATAATAAACTTCAATCAATTGTTATAGATTGGATTCCTAGTCAGTCTAAGGTTGTGGATTTTGGTTGTGGGGATGGAACTCTTCTCAAGATGCTGGCTAAGAGTAAATCTGTTACCGGTTATGGAGTAGAAAACGATCCCAATAAAATTAATGCCTGCATCATTAATCGAGTCCCAGTCATTCAACAAGACATTGATGCTGGTATTCAGAACTATAGAGACATGGGTTTTGATGTTGCAATTATGGCCAGTTCTATTCAGTGCTTAAGAAGACCTAGAGATGCGATGACAAACATTTTAAAAGTTGCAAATGAGTGCGTGATAACACTACCTAATTTTGGAAACTGGGAACTAAGAGTAGGATTATTAAAAGGTAAAATGCCCTCCTCAGCTCAACTACCAGCCAAATGGTATGAAACAAAGAACCTTCATCTTTGTACAATTGCAGATTTTGAAGAATTATGCCGAGAAGAATCTTTTAACATTAAAAAGAGAGTGTATTTAAATAGTCGAGGTAAATCTTCGTGGCTAGCTAACGCTTTCCCAAACCTATTTGCTGCTGAGGCAGTCTATCTCATTGGCTAATAAATCAACTCTTGTTGTTGCAACTAATAACCCGGGCAAACTGAAAGAATTTGGTTTACTGCTACCTAACTTTGAAATAATTTCTCAAACTTCTTTAGACATAATTCCGGAAGAAGAGGTTGGAGGAACTTTTTTTGAAAATAGTCTTCAAAAAGCTCGAATAGCAAATAAGGCTTCTGGTTTGGCTGCCATCGGAGATGATTCAGGCTTAATTGTTCCTGTCTTAAATAATTTACCAGGATTGCAGTCTGCGAGATATGCGCATAAAAACGCGACCGATGAAGAAAATAGGCAATTCCTTAAAAAAGAATTGGAAAGATTAAATTCAACTGAGACCAAAGCATACTTTGTATGCGTGCTGGTGCTGATACAAGTTTCTGCAGATCCATTCCCTCTGATTGCAACTGGACTTTTAGAGGGTTCTGTAAAAACAATAATCAGGGGTGCCAATGGCTTTGGTTATGATCCTATGTTTTATCCAAAAGGTAGTAATCTATCTTTAGGAGAAATGAATGCAGATGAAAAAGCCCTAATTAGCCACAGAGGGAAAGCCATTGAAATTTTAAAAAGAAAGATCGAAGGGTTTTCTTCTGAATAAAATACCCCTTAGCCTTTATGTTCACCTGCCCTGGTGCGAAACAAAGTGTCCTTATTGTGATTTTTCTATTACCACTGATCCGGTAAATGGCAATGATAAAAGGTTGGCCGAAGCAATAATTAAAGACATCGATCAATCTAATCATTTAATAGCTGATAGAAAGTTTAGAACCGTCTACTTTGGAGGCGGAACCCCATCGCTTGCCTCATCTGAATCAATAAAATATATCTTGGATTCTATCAAAGATAAATTATCAAGTTCAGAAACTGAGATAACTTTGGAGATGAATCCAAATGATGTTTCGGCAAAAAAAATAGACGAATTATTGATAGCTGGAATCAATCGCATATCCTTAGGCATTCAAAGTTATAATGATCAAGAGTTGGAAGCCTTAGGGCGAAATCATAATCACGATTCTGCACTTAAGGCCAGTCAGCTTCTTAAAGGAACCAATGCAACAATTGATCTGATGTATGGCATTGAAAATCAAACGCCCGATTCTTTTGCTGCAAACATAGAAAGATTCGTTATATCAAACGTCAATCATTTATCTTTGTACCAATTAACGATTGAAACAAATACCATTTTTTATAAAAAAGAACTTTTTCTTCCAGAAGAAGAAGAAATTGAAAAAATGGAGGCTATTTCAAAAGAACTTTTAGAAAAAAATGGTTTTCAACAATATGAAATTTCTTCTTGGTCTAAACCGGGGTACGAAAGTCAGCATAATTTAAATTATTGGCAATTTGGTGATTTTTTAGGAGTGGGGCCTGGGTCACATAGCAAAATTTCGAATGGAAAAGAAATTGTTAGATACAGAAAAATTAAGCCCTTAGAAACATACATAAAAAAGCAAAATACGACTGACTTAAAAATTATTTCAAATAATGACTTAGATCTCGATCTTGCAATGAATCTGTTAAGAATCAAGAAAGGTCTTCAACAAAAAGATTTAAGCATTAGGCTCCCCTCAAGCTTCTTAAAGAAATATAAGAAAGGTGTTGCTGAAGGTTTGCTTCTTAAAGATAAAATTGGAACAACTCAAAAAGGATATCAATTTCTTAACGAAACTATTCAATTATTCTTTTAGAACTTTTAATAAGAAGGTATGTATTGCTCTGCCCTCATTGATTGCCCGTTGTTGAAAGCGAGTTATGGGCATGCCTTCATTGGATATCTTTTTAAACTCAAAACTTTTCTTGGTTTTTCCAATTTCTTCTTGAATAGATTCTGCATAATTTTCCCAGTCAGTAGATATATATACCATTGCATCTTTCTTAAGAACTTTAGCTAAGAGTTTTAAAAAGTCATGTTTAACCAATCTACGTTTATGATGTCTAGCTTTAGGCCAGGGATCAGGACAGATAATATAAACTTCATCAAAAATTTCATGCTGAACTTTTAAAAGCAATTCACGCACATCATCATCAAAAATTTTTATGTTATTAAAAGAATTTTGAGAGATGCTATTTAAAAGGCTTCCTATGCCTGAAAGATAAACCTCCGATGCAATAATTAATGCGTTGGGATTTTTAGATGCTAAAAAAGATGTATTTTCTCCATTTCCAAAGCCTATTTCTAAAATAATTTTTTCATGGTTCTGAGCTAATGTAGACAGCTTGTCAGCACCTGAAAGATAGTGTTCTTCAAGAGACCCCAATGCGGTTCTTTGCGATGCAGTAATTCGACCAAGCCTTTTTACAAAACTTGTTAGGTAGGGTTTATCTTGATTAATAGGAAATTGCCCTTCTTAGGCTGCGTTAGACATGGCTGCTTTGAGCTTTTTCAATGCTCCATTTTCAATCTGTCTAATTCTTTCTGCAGAAACATTGTACTCATCAGCTAAATCGTGAAGTGTTTCTTTTTCGTCTGCAAGATATCTTCTTGCGATAATATCTTTACTTCGTTCATCTAGGCTAGATAAAGCCGTAGAAAGCTCTTTCGCGTTATGATCAGCAACTTCTTGTGCCTCAACTAAAATTTCTGGACTAGATGATTTGTCTTCGAGAAACTGAGATGGAGAGAGGAAATCACCCTCATCATCGCTGCCAACAGGCGCATCAAATGCGGAATCATGAGATGTAAGTCGATTTTCCATATGCAAGACATCTTTAACTTCCACGTTCAGATCTTCTGCGATCTTCTCAGCCTCTTCTAGAGTTAACCAATCTAGTGTTTTTTTCTTGCTTCTAAGATTGAAAAATAATTTTCTTTGGGCTTTTGTTGTTGCGATTTTTACCATTCTCCAATTCTTAAGAATGTATTCATGAATTTCTGCTTTGATCCAATGCACAGCAAAAGAAACAACTTTAACTCCCCTGTTAGGATCAAATCGATCAACAGCCTTCATCAACCCAACATTACCTTCCTGAATAATATCAGCGAGGGGCAAGCCATAACCTTGATAAGATCTTGCAATATGCACAACAAACCTTAAATGCGAAAGTACTAACTGACGAGCTGCTTCAAGATCGTTATTTTTATATAACTTTTGAGCTAATTCTTGTTCTTGCTCTGCAGTCAGGATAGGAATAGCGTGCACACAGGACAGATAGGACTCTATGTCCTTGCCTGGAGTAGAAAGCGTAATTGTTTGTAAGTCTGTACCCATATATATATTTTATTAATAACTAATTATAACTCATAGTTATTAAGAACAGATAATTATAGCAAATTTTTACTAAAACCACCTATTAGAGACAAAATTGTCCCTTTTTCGTTCAAATCACTTAATGCAATGAACATAGGATTTAATATGCTGCTTTTTTTGCCATATTCAAGAGGTTTTTGGTTTTCTATTTGAAAAATTCCTCCTCCCCTAGAACGAAGCACCGCATCAGCTGCAGCTATATCCCACTCTGATGTAGGGCCAAATCTAGGGTAAATATCTGCCTTTTCATCTGCTAAAGCGCAAATTTTTAGCGAACTGCCCTTAGCGATAATCTTCAACCTCTGTCCATGCTTGTCTAAGAAGTTTAAAAAAGCTGTATCTATAACTGTTCTATGGCTTTTACTGGTAACTATTCTTAAAATTTTTCTTTTTTTATTATTTGCCTTCTTCCTTTTATGTGATTGTTTGGCTACCCCTGACCAAACTTGGTTAAAGGCAGGGGCGCCTACAACCCCCAAAATTGGCTTACCGTTTTGAATAAGTGCTATGTTTGTAGTGAATTCATCGGATTTATTTACAAACTCTTTTGTGCCATCAATTGGATCAATCATCCAAAACTCTTTTACAGGTTTGTAATTTTTTTGCACAAAGCTTTCTTCT
>CAYUHD010000002.1:0-59608 GCA_964444385.1 uncultured Gammaproteobacteria bacterium | reverse complement strand
TCTGAAAAGCGAGTTAATGTTATGGCCAAAACATCGGGCGAGGTAATGCCAAACAATGTATTACAAGGGGATTGGGTAAAAAAAGATCAAGTGCTTTGCAGATTAGGTGTTGTTGAGCTTAATAGAACTGAAGTAAAGGCGCCTTTTAGAGGTTATGTGGAAAAAATTATAAAACCAGGTAATTTGCTTAATCGAGGACAAATATGTGCAGTTATTATTGAGTTAGATCCTTTAACTTTTGTTGCAGAAGTCCCTGAGGCTGAAATTAAAAACATTGTCAAGGGTCAAAAAGTTTTAATTGAACTAGTAACTGGTGAGACAATTACAAGCAAATTAAGTTTTGTTTCAAAAAGCGCAACACCCGCAACTAGAAGTTTCAGAGTAGAAGCAGAAGTTGAAAACTCCAAAGGGGTAATCCGAAATGGCATTACCGGAACAATGAAAATTTATACAAATAAAATTCTTGCTCACAAAATTTCACCTTCAATTCTTTTATTATCTGATAACGGAACTATAGGAGTAAAAAGTGTTAACAATAATAACATTGTAGAATTTCTTCCTATAAAAATTATTGAAGATACTAATGATGGAATTTGGGTAACTGGAATACCAAACCTAAGTAATTTAATAGTGGTTGGTCAAGGCTTTGTTGAAAATGGCCAAGAAGTTGCCGTTACAAACTTGGCTAAGTTATGACAAAAATAGTGGATTTTGCTTTATCAAAAGCAAAAACTACCCTTGCATTAGCCTTGATGGTGATAATTGCAGGCGCATATGCAAGATCTACTATTAGTGTTGCATCTGATCCTAATATTCAACTTCCTCTTGTAAGTGTTTCAGTTTTTTTAAGTGGGGCTTCTCCAGAAGATGCATCTAGGTTAATCGCTAGACCGCTTGAGACTAGATTAAGAAGTGTTCCTGGTATCAAAGAATTATCATCATCTGCGCGTCTAAGCTATGCCAGAATCGTTGCAGAATTTGAAGTTGGGTATGACATAGATACTGCGCTTAGAGATATAAAACAAGCCGTTGAGGAAGTTAAGTTTAAGCTGCCACGTGAAGCAGAAGACCCCCAAATAAGAGAGTATTCTTTTGCAATGTTTCCAGTTATGAATTTAAGCCTAATTGGATCTGCATCTTTAAGACAAAAGGTATTTATTGCAAGAGAGCTCCAAGATCGACTTGAGGCAATTAATGAAGTTCTTGCTGCCGATCTTGAGGGCGCTCCTGAAGAAGTTCTTGAGGGAATTATAGATAAGTCCAAGATGGAAACTTACGGAATTACCCTAAGTCAATTGTACAGAGCAATCTCAAATAATAATTTAATAATTCCTGGAGGAGCGCAAGATACAGGATCTGGGAAATTTAATATTGAAGTACCGAGTATTTTTGAAACAGCTGAAGATGTTTACAACATACCTATAAAGGTTACACAAGATGCAGTCGTAACCTTAAGTGACATAGGAGAAATTAGGAGGACATTTAAAGATTATTCCTCATTTGCAAAGGTAAACGGAGAAGATGCTGTAACGCTCGAAATAAGACTAAGAGTTGGTGCAAATGCAATTAATGCTAAAACTAAAATAATGAAAGTTAAAGAAGAGTTTGAGGGAACTTTACCTGAAAATCTTTCAATAGTTAGAACTAATGATGAAACTGTATGGGCTGAAGTCATGGTCTCCGAACTAGAGGGCAATATTATAACTGCAATTTTTCTTGTTATGATCCTGGTGATTGCAAGTATGGGGGTTAGGGTTGGATTGATGGTAGGACTTTCAATCCCTTTTTGTTTTCTCTTAACATTCATAACTCTTAGGGTCGCAGAAATAGAATTTAATTTCTTGGTCATGATGGGGCTTTTGCTTGGCTTAGGCATGCTTATTGATGGAGCAATAGTTGTAACAGAATATGCTGATAGAAAAATCTCAGAAGGGTTAGGTCGATTAGAAGCCTATCGTCTAGCTTCAAAAAGAATGTTCTATCCAATACTCTCATCAACAGCAACAACGATAGCTGCATTTACACCGCTTGTTTTTTGGCCGGGATTTACTGGTCAATTTATGCGTTACTTACCTATAACTGTTTTTATAGTACTTAGTGCATCGCTTGTTTACGCAATGATTATTACGCCAGTTATTGGGTCAATATTTGGACAAAGAAGATCTACATTAGTATCAGGTGAAAATGAGCAAACTGGAGAAATTATTTTTGATAAAATCTCAAATTTTTATGGGCCATGGTTAAGAAAATTTGTTAATAACCCTGGAGAAACAATAATTGCTGTGTTGATGGTTCTGTGGTTCTTTGGATTTGCTATGTATGGGAATTTTGGTAAAGGATCGATTTATTTTGCAGATATAGACCCTGTTGCTGCAGATATATCAATAAGAGCAAGAGGTAATTTCTCTTCACTAGAAGAAAAAGAGATAATGGAGCAAGTAGAATCTAAAATCTCTAAAATTCAAGGCATTGAAAATTTATATTTAACTACTGGAAGACAATGGTTTAATTCTGGTGGAGACACAATGGCAAGAGGATTTCTTGAAATAGTTGGGTCTGAGGGTAAAAAACTTAAAGAACGTCGTACATATACAGGCAATGAGGTCATTAGCTTGGTTCAACAAGCAACTTCTAATATTCCTGGCATTATTGTAGAGGTAACCCCAGAAGAAGGAGGGCCCTCTTTTACTTCACCTATAGAACTAGGTATTTTTGGCAATAATGAAGATCAAGTTGCAAAAGTTACTCATACAATAGAAAAATATATGCAAAATGATGTAGAGGGCTTGGTTAATATTAGGTCAACTCTTCCCTACCCATTAATTGAGTGGAAAGTTGAAGTTAACAAACAAAAAGCTGCTCAGCTTGGGGTTAGCATTGGTGATATTGGTGCACTTGTTCAAATGCTAACTAATGGATTTAAAGTGGGAGAGTATAGACCTGATGATTCAAAGGAAGAAATTGAGATAAGGGCTAGATTTGGTAGTCAGCTTAGATCATTGAGCGGAATTGAAGATCTAAGAGTCAATTCAATTAATGGCCTTATTCCAATTAGTACTTTTATTAAATTAGTGCCTGTAGAAAATCGCCAATCAGTTGTGAGAAGAAATGGAAAGTTCTTCCATGAAATAGGTGTAGCAATTGACAAAGAGAAAGCTGCAGCAGGTGGGTATAATATTGCCGACAAAGTAAAAGAAATGGATCAATGGCTTTCTGAGCAGGATTTTGGAACAGGAATTACAACTAAATTTAGAGGCCAACAAGAAGAAACTGAGGAGGTTATTGAATTCTTAACTATTGCAGCCATAACTGCCCTTGCGTTAATGTTAATCTTGCTGGTAACTCAATTTAATAGCTTTTATCAATCCTCGCTTGTTTTAAGTGCTGTCTTTATGTCAGTAGTTGGGGTATTAATTGGTCTGTTAATTAGAGGTGAGCCATTTAGCACTACCATGACAGGTATTGCAGTGGTTGCTCTGTCTGGGATAGTGGTTAATAACAATATCGTATTAATTGATACATTCAATAGGCTAAAAGGGGAATTTCCAAATTTAACAAGAGAAGATGTCATCATTAAAACTTGTAAGCAAAGGTTGCGTCCTATTTTGCTTACGACAGCAACAACTATCTTTGGATTAATGCCTTTAGCAATAGGTCTAAGTATTGATGTATTGGATAGAGAAATTATGGTTGGAAGTCGTGTAGTTAGTTGGTGGCAAAATTTAGCCTCCTCTATTGTTTTTGGTTTAGGCTTTAGTACGATTCTAACTCTAATTTTTACCCCAGCTGCCCTCATACTCCCATCAAGAATTAAATCTTGGATAGGAAATAGATTTGAGTTCTTAAAATCCTCAAGCTGAGTGGTTAATAAAAAATCATAAGTTACAATAAGTCATGACAAAAAAAGACACAGTAAATTTTGAAACATCTCTTAAAAAACTTGAGCAAATTGTTACCAAGCTTGAAGATGGTGATATCAGCTTAGAAGATAGTGTGAAATCTTTTGAAGAAGGTATAGGGCTTGTAAAAGAATGTCAAAAACAGCTCTCTGCAGCTGAACTAAAGGTAAAAAAACTTTTAGATAGTGGCGATACTGTAGACCTGGATAGCTAAGATTAAGCCCATGTCTTTAAGCTTTCTATCTGAATGTAAGGAGAAGGTACTAAAGCGAATAAATGCACTCCTTCCTGAGACTAATAAAATTGTGTCCTCCATGAGATATTCAGCTTTAGCTAATAGTAAATTCATTAGAGCTGGATTAATTTTTGCTTCGGGAAATTTAAATAAAAATTTGTCTGATTCTGCATTAATTGATATGGCTACTAGTGTTGAGCTAATGCATACATACTCTTTAATTCACGATGATTTACCGTCAATGGATGATGATGATATGAGAAGAGGACAAGCTTCTAATCATGTGAAATTCAATGAAGCAACAGCTATTTTGACTGGTGATGCATTACATGCTTTGGCTTATGAGACTATTGTTTCATCGCGTGAAATAACTGAAGTACAAAAAATGGCATCTATAAAAGCTTTGACCTGTGCATGCGGACATAAGGGTATGATCTTGGGTCAACAGTACGATTTAGATGCTGAAAATAATGAATATAATGATATCCAACAGATTCATGAACTGAAAACTGGAAAGCTCATTCAAGTTGCTATGACTATGCCTCATTTAGGTGTAGAAAAACAAAAAAATGCACTATTGGTATTAGATGGGGTTGGCGAAAAGCTTGGTCTTGCTTTCCAAATCATGGATGATGTTTTGGAGGCATCTTCAGATACAAATACTTTAGGAAAAAGCAATCAATCAGACTTGGTAAATCAGAAACTGACTTATGTAAGTGTCTATGGTAAACAAATATCAATCGATAAAGCTCAAATCTTATCAAATGCATGTATTTCTAAATTACAGGATTCCTTTAGTGGGAGTGAAGCAAAAAACTTACTAGACTTGGCTAGGTTCATGGTTGAAAGAAAAAACTGAAATGAAAATATTCTCTGAGATCCCTGTAAATACACCTAAAACTCCAATTTTAGATAAAGTGAATTTTCCTGGGGATATTAAAAATTTAACACCTGTTGAACTTAAAACATTAGCAGACGATGTAAGAGCATATATGCTCTATAGTGTTGGTCAAAGTGGAGGTCATCTTGGTGGGGGCTTGGGCGTGGTTGAGCTCACAGTGGTACTGCAGTACCTTTATGATACACCCGATGACAAAATCATTTGGGATGTAGGTCACCAAGCCTATCCTCATAAGATTCTAACTGGTAGAAAAGATAGTCTTACAACCATCCGTCATAAAGATGGGCTGGCTCCATTTCCAAATCGAGACGAGAGTCCATATGATGCTTTTGGCGTTGGTCACTCAAGCACTTCTATAAGTGCGGCACTTGGAATGGCAATTGCTAATCAAGACTCAGATAAAAAAGTAGTAGCAGTTATTGGTGATGGAGCTATGACTGCAGGAGTGGCATTCGAAGGCTTAGCACATGCAGGTCACATCAAGCCAAATATGTTAATTATTCTTAATGACAACGATATGTCTATCTCAGAAAATGTTGGAGGATTGAATAATTATTTTTCGCGCATTTGGGCATCTAAGGTTTATAAGGGGATTAGAAAAAGTGGAAAAAGTTTTTTAGAAAATTTGCCACAAGCTCATCACATTGCAAGAAAAGTGGAAACTCAAATGAAAGCCATGGTCGCTCCTGGAAGCATCTTTGAGGAATTAGGTTTAAATTATATTGGTCCAATAGATGGTCACGATATTAATGAATTAATGAAAGTCATTGGCAATTTAAAAGATTTTGAAGGTCCTCAATTTTTGCATGTAATTACAAAAAAGGGGGCTGGCTTAGACCCAGCTGAGGCAGATAGAATTGGCTTTCATGCCATAGGAAAAATTAAGCCACTAGATGCAATTAAAGAAAAGAATGGACCAAAATATCAAGATGTTTTTGGTCAATGGATTGTTGATATGGCCAAACGAGACAAAAATCTAATGGCTATCACTCCAGCCATGAAAGAAGGCTCAGGTCTTGTAGATTTTAGTAAAGAGTTTCCAGAAAGGTTTTTTGATGTTGCCATTGCTGAGCAACATGCGGTAACTCTTGCAGCAGGAATGGCTTGTGAAGAAAAAAAACCTGTTGTTGCAATCTATTCAACTTTTTTACAGCGTGCTTATGATCAATTAATACATGATGTAGCATTACAAAATCTAAATGTTCTATTTGCAATTGATCGTGCTGGATTGGTTGGAGAAGATGGGCCCACCCATTCTGGAAACTATGATCTAACTTATCTTAGATGCATTCCAAATATGGTGATTGCAGTTCCAGCAGATGAGAATGAAGCTAGAACATTGCTAACGACTACTTTTCTTCATCGAGGGCCAGCTGCCGTAAGGTATCCAAGAGGCGGCGGGATTAACTCACCTATAAATCTCGATCTAAAACCTCTTGAGATTGGGAAAGGTAGGGTCATGCATAAGAGAAAGGCAAAAATATTAGTGCTAAATTTTGGAGCACTAATATATATCTCGGAAGAGGTCGCTCAAGAACTAAATGCAACATTACTAGATATGCGATTTGTAAAACCATTAGATGCTGAATTAATAACTGAGCATTCAAAGGGTAAAAAAATTATAGTCACTATTGAGGATGGAGCTATATCTGGCGGCGCAGGTTCAGCAGTCAGTGAATGGGCGCAAGAAAATAAAATTAAATCTCAAGTAGTTATATGCGGTATTCCAGACGAATTTGTTGAACACGCAAGTCGCAAAGAAATGATTGAAATGACGGGACTAGACAAAAAAGGAATTCTTACCAAAGTAAAAAGTTACCTATGATAGGTGGCCCATCTTATCTCTCTTGGTTTCAAGATAGCTTTTATTCCTTTCATTTTCGCCTTCATGAATAGGTGTTCTTTTGACAACATTTATACCGACTTCTTCTAAAGCAATAACTTTTTTTGGATTATTGGTTAAAATATTCACTTGGGAAATTTTAAAATGCTCAAGGATATCTAAACAAATATTATATTCTCTTAAATCAGCTGGAAAACCCAATAACTCATTGGCTTCAACTGTATCGTGTCCTTGATCTTGAAGTGCATATGCTCTGATTTTATTTACCAATCCAATTCCTCTACCTTCTTGTCTTAAGTAAAGCAAAATCCCTGACTTGTTTTGAGCTAACATTTGGAGTGCTGCCTGTAATTGAGGTCCGCAATCACATCTTAAACTATACAAAGCATCTCCAGTTAAACATTCTGAATGTACTCTACACATAACAGCGTTTTGTTCGCTAATGTTACCAATAGTTAAAGCTAGGTGGTCCTTACCATTAGGTTCTTCAAAAGCAGTAATAGTAAAGTCTCCAAACTTTGTCGGCAATTTAGATTCAGATACGAATTTACAGCTATTCATTTGGCTTAGATTAGAGAAATAATTGCGCAAATTATAGCACCTGCAAATAATCCTGCTATCAAATCATCAATTCCGAGACCTCCTTTAATATTTTTATCTACCCAAGAAATTGGCCATGGCTTCCAAATATCAAATAATCTAAACAATAAAAATGCACAAAAATATGTCATTACTCCATAAGAAACGAAAGATAAAGTTACAAGCATTCCTGCAACCTCATCAATTACAATAGCTGAATGATCATCCGAATTACTGTCTTGCGCTACTCTAGAACATACAAAAAATGAAAATAAAATAAAAGCTGGCAAAATGATATAAGTTGAAGAATGTAAAAATTCCAAAAAATACCATATTAAGAGTGCTGCCAAACTTCCCCAAGTGCCTGGTGCAGGGCTTAATAAACCTATACCAAACCATGTTGCAAAAAGATGGGAAGGTTTTGTTAAATTAGGAAAACTCATCTTACTTAAAATGATCCCAATTTTTTAAAGAGCCCAAATTATTATTGTTAATTTTTAAATTTTTCCCACTCATAACACCGATAGTATGGCATTTTTTTCTAATAGATTTCAGGTTAGCTTGAAGGGTTTTAAGTTTGTTAGGAGATACTGTATATAGTATCTGGTAGTCATCTCCAAACTCTAAACATTGCTTTGGATATTTTTTGTCAGCTATTGGTACTTTAGCTAGATCTAAGTTACATCCGACCCCTGACCCTAAAATAAGATGAGAAAGATCTTGGAAAAGTCCATCAGAAATATCAATTGCCGAGGAGGCAATATTGGAAATCGCTAACCCATAACTTATTTGGGCTTTTGGGAATAGATAAGGTTTAGTTTTACTATTTAACAAACTATTTCTCTTGAATGCTCTTAAGCCCAAATATCCAAGCCCTAGAGCATCAGATAAACACAAAATATCACCATCTTGGGCACCAGACCTAAGCAAGATATTTTTTCCTGGGATACCTAAAACTGTGACACTAATCTGCAAAGGCCCTTTTACTAGGTCGCCCCCTATTAACGGTAGCTTAAATTCCCGAGAAATTTTTTGTAACCCTTTTCTAAAGCCTTTCATCCATTCTGAATTAAAGTTTGGCATTACTAAAGAGAGGTTAAATGCAACTGGTTGACCTCCCATAGCAGCAATATCACTAAGAGCAATTGCAACTGATCTGTATGCAATTGCATCAGAAGACATAGATTTCAAAAAATGTAAGCCTACTACAGAAGTATCAGTGCTAATTAATAATCTTGAATTTTTAGCCAATACTGCACAATCATCACCAATAGAAAGATCTATTCCATTGGTATTTAAATAAGAAGTACCTATTCCTGATAGGTACTTCTCAATAATAGAAAATTCTGAGCTTATATTAACTTGGGTATCTTTCAAATAAACCTGTTGCGCCCATTCCACCGCCAACGCACATAGTTACAATACCAAACTGCTTATCTTGATTATTCAGCTCACGAACGATGTGGCCAACCTGCCTAGATCCTGTCATGCCAAATGGATGTCCAATTGAAATTGAGCCACCGTTAACATTCAATTTATCCATTGAAATTCCTAATTGATCTCGACAATATGCTACTTGAACTGCGAAAGCCTCATTAAGCTCCCAAAGATCAATATCATCCACGCTCATATTATGAGATTTTAAAAGTTTAGGAACAGAAAAAACTGGTCCAATACCCATTTCATCCGGCTCACAGCCCATTGTTGTAAAGCCTCGAAAATAAGCAAGAGGTTTTAAACCTAACTCAATGGCTTTTTCTTCACTCATCACAAGCGTGATTGAAGCGCCATCTGAAAGCTGAGAAGAATTGCCAGCAGTGACAGATCCATTTTCTGGATCAAAGACTGGTTTTAGTCCAGCTAAAGCTTCCAATGTTGTTCCAGGTCTGTTGCATTCGTCTTTATCTACCGTGTAATCTACCTCTTTTGAATCGCCTGTCTCTTTGTTCATCAGCATCATCTTAGTTTTCATTGGAATTATTTCGTCAACGAACTTTCCTGCTTCTTGAGCTGCAGCTGTTCTTTTTTGACTTTCAAATGCAATCTCGTCTTGAGTTTCTCTTGAAACGTTATAACGTTTTGCTACGCACTCAGCTGTAATCCCCATTGGGTGATAAATTCCTGGGTGGCTTTCTACCAATTTCTCATTAACAAATCCATCCATATTTGTTTTTCCAGAAAGCATGGTGATTTGCTCAACCCCACCAGCAATTATCGTGTCATAGCAACCTGCCATGATCTGGCTTGCAGCCATAGAGACGGTTTGGAGTCCTGAAGAGCAATAACGATTAACAGTTGTCCCTCCTACAGTTATTGGAAGATTGGATAATACTGCAGCATTTCTACCAATATTGTGCCCCATTGCGCCTTCAGGATTGCCACAACCCATGATGACATCCTCAACCATTTCTGGTGAGAGATTGGGGTTTCTTTCCAACATAGCATTAATTATATGGGCCAACATATCATCTGCACGAGTGCTGTTAAAACCTCCGCGATGTGATTTAGCTAGACCAGTTCTAACACTGTCTACGATAACGGCTGTTTTCATATTTTTACTCCTAAGTTAGTAACGAGTTATTCTAAACGATCGTCATCATTACTTAAAGACTTATACCAATTTGGTATTAAATCAATATTTAGCTCTTTTGCTTTGGAGAAAATATATGGGAGAGTTATTGGGCTAAAAGGTAAAATTAATAAAATGCCTAAGCCCAAGTTTTTAAGAATTTGACGCAGTTGGGAATTAGCTACCTCAAGCTCATCTTCAGATGCAGAGCCGTCAACAAACTTAATGTATGCATCAAGCATCTTTTTATTTTCACGATTTTCAACAAGAAAACTTTCTTGCAGTTTTGAGAGTATCGTTTTGAATCGTTTAGTAAATATTTTCATCAAAAAAAAGCCCGGAAATAATCCGGGCTTTATTATATCTAAAATGAAAGATTAAAAATTCATTCCAAAATTAATACCAAATATCTTAGGATCTAAGGCTACACCATTTTGGAAACCACCAACAGTCACATCTGTTGAGTAGTAAGCATAAATATGATCTTCATCACCTAAGTTTCTTACATAAGCTCCAACATACCAAGCTTCAGAAACAGGAGTATATTTAACAGATAAATCCATTAAGCTTACATCATCAATATGACCACGAGGTCGGTTAAATGCTGTACTGTAATAATCATCTCTGTATGAGTAATCCATTCTAAATGCCCATGAGCCTGCAGAAGTATCAACAAACTTAGTAATACCAAGTCTGTAGTTCAACTCAGCAGCAAATGGCAGAGAGTTTCCTGATAGATCTGCCTCAACTCCATCTGTTAAAGGACAAGGCAATGTTGTTGAATCTAATCCAAAGAATGGCACAGTACATAGAGGTCCAAAAGATTTGAACATGTAACCAGCATCTGTTGGGGTGTATAAAACCAAAGCTCCAAGCAGAGGATTTTGCGCTGCTATTCCAAGATAGCAATTAGCTGAAGGAGCTGCTTGCCCTACAAAGACCAATGGATCACAAGTTGCTATCAAAGGTGCAAAGTCAGAAAAGAACCCTGTTGCTCCAGCTGGAAGCGGAAGTTTTGTAGTCGCTTGATTTGGGTTGAGCGGATCGACAGAGTTGAAATTTTCAATCTCTGTGTTTGTATGAGATATGAATCCATCCAATAACAATGTTTCAGAAAGGAACAATGTAAATTCTGCTTCCATAC
Organism: uncultured Gammaproteobacteria bacterium; assembly: GCA_964444385.1. Classification (GTDB taxonomy): domain Bacteria; phylum Pseudomonadota; class Gammaproteobacteria; order Magnimaribacterales; family D2472; genus D2472. Next base: position 48,438 of record CAYUHD010000002.1, on the reverse strand, counting down.
CTTCAATCGTTACATCAGCATTTTGGTTAATTGATGCACGATTAACAATTTGAGAAAGTTGCAAACCTTCATAATCATTAGTGTAGGCAGATACATTTAATTGAAGAGCTCCATCCATTAGGGTGCTCTTTAAACCTATCTCAAACACATTCGCAACTTCTGAGTCAAAGGTCTCTAAACCTGCGATATCAGTTGTATTAAAGCCACCTGGCTTAAATCCAGTTGAATAGGTTGCATAAAGAAGTTGATTGTCATTAAGGTTATGATCAATCCCTAGCTTATAAGTGGACTCTGAAGCGTCATAACTTCTTTTGATTGGAGCTGGTTTAACTGTCCCATAAAATCCAGCGCCTTGGTTTTGAAGATCAAGCAAAGTGTTAAATGCAAAATCAACAATCTCAAATTCAGTGTAACGACCACCCAGTGTAAGAGTAGTGTCATCACTAAGATCAAAATACATTTCACCATATAAAGCTTCACTGCTTCTATTAAGGTTGCTGTCTACATGGAAATATTGTTGCCATTCAGTTAAATGTTTTGGTCCAATAGTTGCGTTAGCTGCTGCAATAGCGCCATTTTTAGCAGTATTTAATACAAAGCCTTGGGCCTGAGCTGGAGGTAATAAACCAGCCAAGACAAGTTGAGTTGCTTGCGCCGATGCTACTGGTAAAGTTTGGAACCAACCGACCCAAAATGGTGCTCCACCATATGGAGCTGAGTCTGGGAAAATCGCCCCTAAAGGCCCAGTTGATACATCACTCCAATAATTCATGTATGGAGTACCAATGTTGTAGTTAGTTTCACTTCCACCGCTAGAAGCAAAAAGACCAAAGGTAAAGTTAAACGCGCTATCGTAATCTGAAGAGAATCTTAGTTCATACTGTTCCCACTGAGCTTCATTAAATGATCTATCCATGGCCTGATCACTTGTATAAGTTCTCATACCAAGCTGGGCTCCACTCATGTTGGCTTTGGTCGTATCATAGAAAATATTTGATGTGATAGGGCCCATTGAATAAGGAACGACTGAGACTGAATGATCATAATCAGCAAAGTCTTCGTAATCTCTGGTGTGATATGAATAGGTAAAGACCATATTCATGGTATCTGATAGAGCGCTGTTAATCTCAAAGACTGTATTTTGAAGCTCAGCTGTATGAGATGGCTCAAAATCAATGTTTACAGTTCTTAAATCATCAGAAGGGTTATTCTCATAAATTGTGTAATCTAATGATGTGTTTTGGTATTGAAGGTAAGGGACCCAATGACCATAACTTCCAGGAGACCATACAGCATCATTGCCATTTTCAAATGGGCTACAACCATAGAATTTATCTTGCTTACAGAACTGTCTTGCAGCTCTCATCCTATTGTCGTCTGCTTGAGTTGTCTCATATATCAAAGTCATGGTTGTATCATCTGAATAATCAAATTCAAAAGACATCCTTGCTCCTTGAGTATTTCTATCATCAAGTTTATTCCCAGTATGGTTGTTAATTACAAAACCTTCCCTTTGTAGAGAGGCAAAGGCAAATCGTGAACGCAATCTGTCAGACAAAGGTAAGTTAACTGCTCCAGCAAGTCTCAATGAGTCATAATTTGCAACATCAGTCTTAATATATCCACCAACATCATCATCGGGTCTTTTTGTTATCATTTGAATCAAACCACCAGTTGTTCCAGCGCCGAATAGAGAGCCCTGTGGTCCTCTTAAAACTTCAACTCGTTCAACATCAAAAAACTCTTGCTCATAAAGCCCGCTTGCAGACGCGCTTTGACCATTCCAGAAGTATCCAATGCTTGCACTGGTAGAGTTACCTACCGCAAAGTTACCAATACCTCTAAGAGTAATACCAGAACCTGAGTAAGCCCCTTTAGCAAAACCTAATGTTGGAACAGCAAACTGTAAATCTTCAAAGTTTTCAATTTGTTTTACTTCTAAATCTTCAGATGTGATAGCTGTAATAGTAATCCCAGTATCTTGCAGGTTAGTTTCTTTTCTTAAAGCAGTAATTACCACCTCTTCAATCTCTCGAGCTGAATCATCTTGAGCTAAAGTTGGTACCGCACTAAATGTGAATGCTAATAAAAAAGCATAGAAATATCTGTTCATAATCTTCCCCCTATAAAGTTGATTAAATAGAACTAGTAGAAGCATGATATACCGATTGCTAAAGTCAATGCAAACCTTATGGGCATGCTATTTTGTATATAAATTTAACTGATAAGTAAAATAAAATAAAGTTATTTTAGTTCTGATGAGCTCTTCCCTAGAATTTGCCTTGCAACAATCAGTTGTTGGATCTGTTGCGTGCCTTCAAATATGTCAAGAATTTTTGAATCACGAGAAAATTTTTCAAGCAAATGATCTTCTGAAAACCCTTGCATAGAACATATTTCAACGCATTTTAAAGAGATTTTATTGCCAATTCTGCCAGCTTTTGCTTTACCCATCGAAGCCTCTTTTGAATTTGGCATTTTGTTATCCATCATCCATGCTGATTTATAAACAAGTAATCGAGCCGCTTCTAATTCAGCCTCTAACATCTCTAATTCACTTTGAATGGCTGTTTGCTGATGTATTGAGCCTCCAAAATGATCTTTATAGCCCTCTTCAGCTAATAAAGCTCTAGTCATATCCAAAGCAGCTTGACCAAGGCCAATAGCCATTCCGGCAACCATAGGTCTTGTGTTATCAAAAGTTTGCATGGCTCCGCCAAAAGATTTTTTAGCAGCATTAATATCTTTTTCTATTTCCTCCTTGCCACCAAGTAAGTTCTCTCGGGGGATTCTACAATTATTAAAAATTAAAGTTGCAGTATCAGATGCCCTGATACCCAATTTTTTTTCAAGCCTAGCAACAGTAAATCCTGGTGTACCTTTTTCAACTAAAAAAGATCTAATAGCTGTTTTACCCATACTTTTATTAAGTGTTGCCCATACAACAACACAATCGCAACGATCTCCATCGGTCACATAGATTTTCTCTCCATCGAGCAACCACTCATCATCTTCTAAAACTGCAGTTGTAGAAATATTTTTTGAATCTGAACCGGCACCCGGCTCTGTTATTGCCATGGCAGCCCATCTTTTGCCCCATTTAGCCTTTTGATCTTTATCACCAACAGCCATAATTGCAGCATTGCCAAGGCCTGTGCCAGGTCTTGCAAGAAATAGACCAACATCACCCCAACACATTTGCTCAAGTGAGATAACAGCCCATAAATTCCTTCCACCAAGATCCATTGATTTAACTGAGTCATCAGCTATTTCAGAATCTTTTTTTTGAGCTGCTGCAGCTTGATTAAGTTGCTCCATTTCCAATGGTGGCTCATGCTCAGCTTTATCATATTTCCTAGAGATTGGTCGTAAAATAAATTCGGCAGCCATTCTCATGGTTTCTTGAGTTTTTTGTAATTGATTAGGTAAAAGTGGATGGATCATTTTAAACTCCTGCTCCTCCTTCAAAGATGCCAATCGCCCTTAAATTTCTGTACCAAAGCTCAACAGGATGTTCATGTGTATAGCCATGTCCGCCCAAAAGTTGTACGCCATCTGTTCCAATTTTCATCCCATGATGAGCAGCAAATCGATGCGTTAAAGAAGCTTGTTTATGAAAATCTTCTCCCAAATCTTTTAAGGCTGCAGATTTATACACCATCAGTCTTAGAGCCTCTATTTCAATCGCCATATCTGCAACAATAAAAGCAACAGACTGACGATTGGAAATTGGTTCATCGAAAGCTACGCGCTCATTGGTATAAGGAACAACATAATCAAGAACTGCCTGACAAACTCCCAATGCAAGTGCAGACATCCCAATTCGAGATGAATCTATTAGTGACTGGTAATTTATTGAATAATTATGGCTGCCTAATTTTTTAGATGTATCAACCTTACAGTTAGACAAACTAATTTCTGATAAGGGTAGCCCCTTTAGACCCATAAATTCTTTTTCTTTAAGCTCCAAACCTTCTTGATCACTGTTAACAAAATATAAATTGCATTCCCCTGATTCATTCGAGGCTGAAATTAAAAAAGTCTTGGCCTCATCTGCAAAGGCAACACCAGTTTTGACTCCATTTAAAATTACTTCTTCTCCATTCTCTTCAGCAAGAACATTTGATTGATATGGATCTAAAGATATTGACGTATTATTTAACCCAAGCCCTATATGAAACATTGAATCAGATGCAAGTATAGGCAAATACTTAACTTTTTGATTCTCACTTCCATGTTTAGCAATAATTTGAGTGGTTAGAAGTGGGACTGAGACTGACATTGCCAAGGAGAAATCTCCATATGCAAGTGCCTCTAAAGCTAATACATTAGAAACAGCATCCTGCTCTAAACCCATGCCTCCATGAGCCTCAGGAACAATTAGTGGTATTAAATCCAAAGCTCTAATCTTATCTAAAATATCAGCACTAGGTCGACCATTACTTTCAGCCTCTCTAGCTTGAGGCCTCATTTCAGTCTCAGCAAATTTTCGTAACATATCCCAAGTCATTTGCTGTTCTTCAGTTAATGTTATATCAAAAGGATGTTCTGTTTTGTATTCTTGCATTAGATTTCTGCCTTAAACTTAGGTCTTTGCAACTTGTAAAAGTAAAGCATTGTGTAAAGATGTTAAAGGTATTGATAGAGCAAATCAACGATTATAGATATGGCGAATATTAAAAAATTTGAATTATTGAATGCAAGTATTGTTAATAAAATATTAAAAAATGACTAAAGCAGAAAGAGCGTCAATTGTAATGAAAATTTTAGGGAAACATTATCCCAAGACTCCTGTGCCACTTGATCACAAAGATAATTTCACACTTCTAGTTGCAGTTCTGTTATCCGCTCAATGCACTGACGAAAGAGTCAACAAAGTAACTCCAAAACTTTTTAAACTTGCGGATAACCCAAAAGATATGAGAACAAAAAGTCCAGAGAAAATTTACAAAATTATTAAACCATGTGGTCTTGGGCCGCAAAAATCAAAAGCTATACATAAACTCTCTAATATTTTATGTGATTCTTATGATGGAAAGGTTCCAGAAGATATAAAAGCTCTAGAAAAGTTACCAGGAGTTGGGCACAAAACTGCTTCTGTTGTTATTAGTCAAGGGTTTGGACATCCAGCTTTTCCTGTAGATACGCACATCCATCGATTAGCTCAAAGATGGGGTCTGACAAAAGGAAAAAACGTTAGACAAACTGAAAAAGATTTAAAAAAGCTCTTTCCAAAAGATGTTTGGAACAAACTACATCTACAAATTATATTTTGGGGAAGAGAATTTTGTCAGGCACAACAATGTCATGGAATTACTTGTGAAATTTGCAAAATAACTTTTCCAAAAAGATCACATCCTTTTTCCCACAAAAAGCCGTAGATAATTTAGAATAAGCTTTTCAAGCTTTTAATTAAAATAATTAATACTTTTGGAGTAATCAATGGAATCTCAAGCTGATTCAATTTTTGCCAATTCACAAACAATAGAAAAATATGATGCCGAACTTTGGCAAGCGCTTGACCAGGAGTCTACTCGTCAAGAAGAACACATAGAGCTTATAGCCTCTGAAAATTATGCCAGTCAAAGAGTAATGGAGGCACAAGGAGGGATTCTAACTAACAAATATGCAGAAGGCTACCCTCACAAGAGGTACTATGGTGGTTGTGAGCATGTAGATATCGCAGAAGAATTAGCCATCAACAGAGCAAAAGAGCTTTTTAAGGCGGATTATGCAAATGTTCAGCCTCATTCAGGCTCTTCGGCTAATGCTGCTGCCTTTCTAGCCATGCTTGAACCTAATGATACGATTCTAGGAATGAGTCTTGATCAAGGGGGTCATTTAACACACGGAGCAAAAGTTAACTTTTCTGGCAAAAACTACACAGCCTATCAATATGGCCTTCATCCTGAAACACATGATATTGATTATGATCAAGTCCGAGATCTGGCAAAAAAACATAATCCAAAAATGATTATTGCTGGTTTCTCAGCTTTTTCTGGGACTATAGATTGGAAAATTTTTAGAGACATTGCTGATGAAGTTGGGTCTTATTTTCTAGTTGATATGGCTCATGTTTCTGGGCTTGTTGCAGCAGATCTATACCCTTCTCCAGTTCCCTATGCTGATGTAGTGACCTCTACTACCCATAAGACTTTAAGAGGACCAAGATCAGGAATAATTATTGCTAAATCAAATGAAGGGCTGGAAAAAAAATTAAACTCAGCTGTATTCCCTGGTTCCCAAGGTGGGCCATTGATGCATGTAATAGCCGCAAAAGCTGTATGCTTTAAAGAGGCTCTTGAACCAGAGTTCAAGAGATACACGCAACAAGTAATTGATAATGCAAAACTTATGTGCAAAGTAATTCAAGATCGTGGGATCGATGTTGTTACAGGCAAAACTGATAATCATATTGTCTTAATGGATTTAAGAAATAAAGGTTTAACTGGTAAAGATTGTGAATTTGCATTAGGGCAAGCAAATATAACTGTTAATAAAAATGCTGTTCCTGATGACCCCCAATCACCTTTTGTAACTTCAGGTATTCGATTGGGCACACCTGCTGTAACTACACGAGGTTTTGGTAGCGTAGAAATAGAAATATTAACTAATTGGATTTGTGATGTTGTCCTTGACCTTGGTAATACTAAAAAAATTAATGCCATTAAAAATCAAGTGATAGAAATGTGTAAAAATTTCCCTGTATATAAATAAAGATGTTTTGTCCTTTTTGCCAAGCCCAAGATACCAAAGTAATTGATTCACGGCTTGTTGGTGATGGTTCGCAAATTAGAAGAAGAAGAGAATGTGAAGTCTGTCATGCAAGATTTACAACCTTTGAAACAGCTGATCTAGCTTTACCAAGAATTGTAAAAAGTGATGGAGAAAGGCAACCTTTCAATGGGGTAAAGCTTAAAGGAGGAATGCTGAGAGCTCTGGAAAAGAGGCCTCTTTCTGCTGAAGAGGTTGATGGAGTATTTGGAAGTATTTTGACTGAAATTCGCCAACTAGGTGAAAGAGAAATTGCCTCCCGTCAACTCGGAGAGATTGTAATGAAAAATTTAAAAAGGGTTGATCAAGTTGCATATGTAAGATTTGCATCTGTGTATCGTGATTTTCAAGACATCAAAGAATTTGCTGAAGAGATCTCTTCTCTGTCCAAAGAAAAACCAAAAAGAACAAAAAAGAAAAAATGAAAGGCCCAGACTTTATGGCTCGTGCCATTGAGCTTGCAAAAAGGGGTCGACTAAAAACTCAGCCAAATCCTATGGTTGGTTGTGTCATCGTTAAAAATAATAGGATTATTGGTGAGGGCTGGCACAAGGCTTATGGAGAGACTCATGCTGAAATAAATGCGATTAAGAACTGCAAAAAAAAATTTGGTGCTAAAAAAGCTTCAAAACTTCTTGCTGGAGCAGACGTTTACGTAAATCTTGAACCTTGCTCAATAGAAAGAAATACTCCCCCGTGTTCTCATACGCTGATTAAATATCAAATAAAGAGATTAGTTTGCGGAACCCTTGATCCCAATCCAAAAATTAATGGACGGGGCATTAAATTACTTCAAAGAGCTGGAATTAAAACCAGCGTAGGTCTCTTAAAAGATAAATGCAAAGATTTAAATCGCATTTTTTTTACCACTCAAAAAAAATCTCGTCCATATATTATTTTAAAAAGCGCCCAATCGATTGATGGAAAAATCTCTCTTAAAGATGGAGAAAGTAGTTGGATCTCAAATGCTGACTCTAGAAAAGATAGTCATCATATACGATCAGGTGTTAAAGGTATTTTGATAGGGAGAGCTACTGCGGAACAAGATAATCCATCTTTAACAGTGCGATTGACCAACAAAGAATTAGGTTTAAGTAAGAATGATGCATTTAATCAACCGGTAAAAATTATTCTTGGAAACCCTAAAAGATCTAAAAAAATTAATAAGATTTCTTCAAAAAACTCAAAGGTAATTATTGGATCAGGGCTATCATCTATTCAATCAAAAAATGTTGAGTATTTAGAATATAAACAAAAAGACTTCCTAAATAAATTCTTAAAAGATCTTCTTAAAAGAGACATTTCTAGCATTCTAGTAGAAGGTGGTCAGAAAACTTTAAGTTCTTTTATATCCAAAAATTTATTTGATGAATTGGTGCTATATACTGCGCCCATGTTTTTAGGGAAAGAAAGTAAAGAGACAGTAAATCTCATAGCTCCTGATGCTATCAATAAATCTAAAAAACTAAAGTTAGTTAATACACAAAGATTTAAAAATGATATCAAGGCAACATACTACAATGGGAATATTTAATTGTTTTTAAATATTTAATGCATATATAAGAAAAATGGAATTTAATTCAACCGAAGAAATCATCCAAGATATTGCTACTGGCATGATGGTCATCTTGCTAGATGATGAAGATAGGGAAAATGAAGGCGATCTAGTATGTGCTGCAGAGCTTGTAGATGATAAAAAAATAAATTTTATGATCAGCAAAGCAAAAGGTTTGGTGTGCTTGCCCTTATCTCCCGAAAAATGCGATCAACTCAATCTTCCAATGATGACTAATAATAATCGAGCTAAACACGGAACTGGATTTACTGTATCTATTGAAGCAGCAGAGGGTATCTCAACAGGTATTTCAGCAGAAGATAGAGCAAAAACGATAAAAGCGGCAGCAAGTAAAAATGCCAAACCTTCAGATATAGTTCAGCCAGGCCATATTTTCCCACTAAGAGCTTTTGAAGGCGGGGTCTTAAGTCGCGCTGGTCATACAGAGGCTGCATGTGATTTAGCTAGAATGGCTGGCCTTCAAGAAGCCGGGGTTATTTGCGAAATAATGAATGATGATGGGAATATGGCTAGAAGAGATGACTTAATTAAATTCGCTTCAACCTATGATATGAAAATTGGAACCATAGCAGATCTAATCCACTATCGAACCCTAAAGGAAAAGTCTATCCATCTTGAATATTCAAAATCTGTAGAAATTAAAGGCATCCAATTTAAACTCTCTGCATGGAGAGATAGTATCTTCAATAACCTTCATTTAGCTTTTGTCAAAGGAGACCTTGCATCAACTGAGTCCCCGCTTGTAAGGGTTCATATTCCCAATACATTGCATGACCTGGTTGGTATTGAAGAATTTGGTAACAGGCTTAATTTAGAAAAAGCCTTCTCAAAAATTGGGGAAGAAGATTGCGGTGTCTTGCTTTTAATCGGAGATTATCAAGATGCTAATGGTGTAATAAATGATCTTATGGGAACAAAATCAACAGTTAAACCTGAAACAAAAACTGTTGGGATAGGATCACAAATTTTAAAAGAGCTTGGTTTAAAGCAAATCAAACTACTAGGAACTCCTGTCAAATACCCGTCATTATCTGGGTTTGATCTGGAAGTTACGGGGTTCAAACAATGAACAAAGATGGATTTTCATACTCATCAAAAAAAATTGATATTAATGCAAAAATTACCATAGTTGCATCCAAATGGAATGCTGAACTCGTCGAGGAATTAGTAGAATCTGGCAAAGCGCATTTAGAAGCACTTGGTTTAGCAAACCTGAAGACTGTATATGTACCAGGTGCTTGGGAATTAGTCCACGCAGCCCAAAAAGAACTCGTGCATGCGGATGGCATCATTGCATATGGAGTAATTATTAGAGGAGAAACAAGTCATTATGAGCTAATCTCAGAATCAACTGCACAAGGCTTAATGCAAGTTAGTATTGATGCAATGAAGCCTCTTGCCTTTGGCTTAATTGCTACAGAAAATTTTGAACAAGCTAAAGAGCGAACCGATCCATCAATGCTGAACAAAGGTAAGGAGATTGCTCAGTCACTTGTTGAAATGCTGAGTTAAAAAAATGTCTAGAAATCTTGGCAAATATAAACAAGAGCTTCAAACACGTGAATGCTTAGTTCAGGCAATCTATCAATGCATTTTTCATGAATCAAATTTAGATTCTTTGATAGATCAATTTCTGAAAGAAAATACTCCAAAAAAAATAAGTTTTGATTACTTCAAGAAAAGGCTAGAAAGTATTTTTGAGCAATCAGATAATTTAAAAGAAATTACTAGAGATCTAAAGAACAATGAGGGCGAGAACCTTGAGATCATCGATGAAGCAATTTTATGGCTTGGGATAGTTGAGATACGTGCAAATGAGCTTGCTCACCCCATTGTGATTGATGAATGTATTCGACTTGCTAAGAAATTTTCTAACCCAAATTCTTTTAAATTTATAAACGCTAAACTAGATGATTGGCTAAAAAAACAATCGGGCAGTCTGAGTTAAGAAGAATAGTTAACAAAAATTGGGCTTGACCAGGCTCTGTGCTCAGAAGGTGCAATACATTCACCCCTATTCTTGTGCACTCCTACTCTACAAACCTCCGCTTTAATGCATTTACCATTTTCATCAAACTCACAACCCAAAGGATCTGCAGAAAGTGTTGGCGTGGCTTCTTCTATTGCTCGAACATAGTAGACAGCATCTCTTCGGCCAATTGAGAATTGCTCATCTTCAAATGAAATTTGGCAACTAGTACTATTACAAGGAAATGTTTTCCAAACATCATCTACCAGCCCTTCAACTGGCTCATCTTGATATTGTTGGGGTAAAATTTTTATAACCTCAATGCGGGTGATAACTCTTCTCTCATTACTTGGGTTATAACATTCAGAATTACATATCTTCTCTAAACGTTCTTGAGTAAGTCCGCCAGTACTATAATCGGGGCAACCTGGTTTTTGTTTGAGAGATCCAGCTGCTTTTACAGTGAATACTGGTGATTCATTACTATCAACCTCTGATCCCATCGCAAGAGATTTAAACTCAGTTTTTGCATCAAACCATAAAAGGATTCTTGGGCCAGAGGTTGCATAAACCTCTTTTCGATCTAGGGCATCCCAAATAGATTCTCTGCTTCTAGACGAAGAGTGAGCCGCTACTAGGCCTCCTGACATGAAGTATGCACTCTGCCTTTCAGAATCAGTTGCAAAATTTAAATCCATAATACTTGTCAATGTTCTTGTGCCAAGATCCATATATGTTGGTTCTAATTTTCCTTTTGGGCGTGCCATATCACCCAATTTATCAAAGAGTGGGTCATTGAAGCCATTTGCTTCTGTGTTAAAAAGTCGATCAACTTCTTTATAGCCTGTTCCAGGTCTAGCACCATGATTATCACTTGAACCTATAAAGCCAAATTTAAAACGCTTTGGATTTTCTTGATTTGAAAAATCTCTTAATGCCAAAACATATTGAGCCGAACCTAAAGGTCGATAATTAAAAGATGGTAAAAAGCAATCGTTGCATTGACCTGCATTTAACAGTTCATTGGGATGGATTTCATTAACTGCTGCATAGCCCATTGACCCCATGCGAACGGAATTTAGTTTAGTTTCTGCAACCAACTCACTGCAAAATTTTGGATCCAAACCAGAATCTTCACATCTTTGAGCCATAATATTTCCTGTTTGCTGACAGGTTGGTAAAAAATCACTGGTTGCCTCAGGGCAAAAGAGTTCTCCATTTAAATCTAAGGCAGCATCATTCCAAGTTCTATACTCTTCAGAATTTCCATGACCAGAATAAATCTCAAATAGGAATTGAGATTTATCATCTTGAAAATCTGTAAGCTGCTTCTTCCAGTCTGAGGGCGCAGGAGTATAGTATCCCCATGTTGTTCCATGAGGGATCACCATATAGGGCGTATCCCATTCTTTGAGTTTTTGAAAAAGGATATTAGGATTCGTTGCCTCTTCATAGCAATTCAAGGGCAAGTCTTTTGTTGAAACTCCCTCAGGACATATTGGGGTCGCTTGAATCTCTTCAAAAAACTTATTAAAAGCAAAAAATCTATCTCTGCTCTTAAAATCTAGAGTTGCTGGTAAAGCAGACATAGTCCATGGCAATCCTAGCCTCATAACCAATGGAGCTATTCCTCCAGATCCAATAGCTCTTGGGGGCACCAATGAATCATCGACTTCAAGAAATATTACATTTTTGTGCCCATAATGACTATCAGGATTATTATCAACTTGAGTCCATTCCCAGCCTAAAAAACTTACCAGGTCATCTGTCTCTTCAGATAAATTATTACATTGTTGGATGCTCTCTTTTGTATCCAACCATTTTCTTGGCGTGCTTGCTTCAGCATGGTCATTGATTGACCAAAAATCTAAAGCTGAACAAAACCTTGCATAATCACATGCATCCGCAATGGGAGACGCTCCTTTACCATTCATATAAGGCAAAGACCACATAAACGCATCTGTTGAGTAAGTTGTGTGAACGTGAAGATCGCCAAAGAGAATTTGTTTTTCATCCAAAACTTCTAATTCGAATTTAACAAAATTAATTCTATTAGCTCTATCTTCCAATACCTTGCCAGGAAGAACTTTGCCTTCGATAACTCCTGGACCGTCTAAAGTACCAAAAAGCTTCAAAGCTGCTCCTCCAAAGAAAATAATTACAGTAAAGATAAAAAGTAAAGCAAGTGAAGTTAAAAGTTTTTTCATATCTCTCCCAAGATTAATGAAACTAGTATCTATAAATTGTTTGGTCTCTTGATGGTCCAACCGAAACTATTCCAACCGGACAATCTAAAGTCTTCTCAATAAATAGTATATAGTCCTGTGCAGGTTTAGGTAAATCATCAAAAGATTTTGCATTGGATGTATCCTGCTCCCAACCAACAAATGCTTTATAGATTGGCAGCTGATCTTCATCATAATCAATACATACTTGAATCTCTGCAAAGCCATCCAACACATCTAGTTTTGTTATACAAAGATTAGTCACAGAGTTTATAAAAACAATAGTTTCTAAAGCTTTTAAATCAAGCCAGCCACATCTTCTAGGGCGCCCAGTTGTGGTGCCAAATTCATGCCCAACTTTTGCGAGTTGCTTTGCATTAGAGTCAAACAACTCAGTTTGGAAAGGGCCTTCGCCAACTCGTGTTGTATATGCCTTGGTAATTCCTAAAATAGAATCAATATTTTTAGGTCCTACGCCTAACCCAGAAGAAAGACCGCCTGCAGTTGTACTGGAGGAAGTAACATATGGATATGTTCCATGATCAATGTCTAACATGGATCCTTGCGCGCCTTCAAAAAGGATTTTCTTCCCTTCTTTCACCCAAAGCTTTAAAAGATCCTGAGTTTTACAATTATATTTATTATAAAGATCTAAGTTAACCTCTAACTCCTCAAGAACATCATCAAATGCAACTGGCTCAGCATTGTAAACATTCTCCAAAATTTGATTGTGATAATTAACCAATAGAGATAATTTAATTTTAAGTTCTTTGAAATCGTTTAGATCTCCAAAACGAATCGCTCGCCTTGCAATTTTATCTTCATAAGCAGGTCCAATTCCTCTGCCGGTTGTTCCGATACCCTCTGCTTTATCTCGCACTAGATCAATTGCGATATGAGTAGGAAGAATTAAACAACAATCTTCACTCACGTAGAAACGATTTTTAAAGTTGATACCGCTTTCTTGCAAGCCAACGATTTCTTTTGCGAGAGCTGGAAGAGATAAAACAAGACCATTACCCAAGACACAATGAACTGAAGGATGGAGAATACCTGATGGAACTAAATGCAGAACTTTCTGCTCACCATCAACCTTTAATGTATGGCCTGCATTATGACCGCCTTGGAAACGACAAACTGCTTCAGAGTTTTCTGCTAAAGCATCTACAATTTTTCCTTTACCTTCATCACCCCACTGCAAACCCAAGATTAGGGTGTTGTTGCTCATAATATGTTAATTATTGCCTTTAGATTTATTTAGATACTTAAAGAAATCTGACTTAGGATCAATCAGCAAAACATCTGACTTATTATTAAAAGTGGCATCATAGGCTTTCATGCTACGAGTAAATTCATAGAACTCCGGATCTTTAGAGAATGACTCAGCATAAATAGCTGCGGCTGTAGCATCACCATCTCCTCGGATTTGCTCAGAAGTTTTATATGCTTCTGCCAAAATAATAACTTTTTCTTTATCTGCAGTAGATCGAATTTCGTTTGAAAGCTCATTCCCTTCAGCACGCAACTCTTCTGCTAACCTATTTCTTTCTGAGCGCATTCTTTCATAAACAGAGTTGCTCAACTCAGGAGGCAAATCAATTCTTTTAACTCTAAAATCAATTACTTCTATACCTAAATCAGATACAGAATTTCCTAAATTTTCACGCATATCTCTCATTAACTGATCTCTTTCACCTGAGACTAATTCGGTTACTGTTCTTCTACCAAATTGATTTTTTAACTCAAATGCTGTTCTTTGTCCCAGCAGATTATTTAAATTAATGAAACTTCCACTTGTTGCATCATAGAAAATCCGAACATTAGTGATGCGATATTTAACAAACGAATCAACAATTAGATACTTACTCTCAACCGTTAAGATTCTATTTGGCTCCTCATCAAGGGTTTGTAGTCTAGAATCATATTTTTTTACGTTTTGAATAATAGGTAATTTGAAATTCAAACCTGTTGGTATATCAGATCTAATAGCCTCACCAAATTGAAACACAATTCCATCTTCTTTTTCATCTATAACAAAAATACTATTTAATATTAGCGCAATAATAAGTCCAGCAAGAATTAAGAGATTCATTCCTTTAGTCATTAGTCTTCCTCCTGAGGTTTGTTTTGCTCTAAAATTTTATCTAGCGGAAGATACATTAAATTATTGCCTCCCTCTACGTCCACCAATACTTTAGTTGAATTACTATATAACCCTTGTAACGCATCTAAATAAAGTCTGTCTCGAGTAACTTTTGGTGCTTTTTGATACTCATCTAATAATTTATCAAAACGAACAGCTTCACCCTCTGCATTAGCAACAACCTCCTCTCTGTAAGCTTCAGCAGCTTGTATCCTGGCATATGCCTGTCCTCTAGCTTCTGGGACGATGGAAAGGCCATATCTATCTGCTTCATTTTGTAATTTTTCTTTGTCCTCTCTTGCGGCAACCACATCATCAAAAGATGCTTTGACAGCTGAAGGTGGATCTGTTTTTTCTATGTTGACTTGTTGGACCACAAGACCTGTGCCATATAGATCTAAATAACTTTGAAGCCTTGAACTTACGTCTTGAGCAATTTGCTCACGTCCAGTAGTCAGTGTTTCCTCAAGCGTATTATCTCCAACCACATGACGCAAAGAACTTTCTGAAGCTTCTCTTAAGCTGCTTTCAGGATCACGAACATTTAAAACAAAATCTTTTAAATTTTTTATTCTATATTGAACTGAGATAGTCACATCAACTAAATTTTCATCTTTTGTAAGCATATTAGCTGTCTGGGAATAACGTCTGGTTAATGCAACATTTTCAACATACCTCTCATCAATTCCAGCAAGCATAAAATTTAAACCTTCGCCTGTCTCAGCATGATATTCACCAAATCTTAAAACCACTGCTCTTTCAGGGGAATCAAGCTGATAGATAGACATACTTGCATAAATAACAAGGAGTCCAAAGAAACCATATAAAAACGCTTTTTTTGTTGGAAAGTTGAATCCGTTGCCACCGGAAGAACCATTTGATCCTGAGCCCTTCTTTCCAAACATGATAGAAAACTTTTTAATTAAATCATCAAAGGAGACTTCATCTTGATCTTTTCTGCCCCAAGGGTCTTGATTGTTTTGATTATCCCAATTCACGTAGGTACCTATTAAGTGTAAAGTTTAATTATAAGTATAATTTGGGGTTAAATCCTTAGAATTAAACGATTTCAAGTAAATTAAGTTGTTTTTTTAACTCATCAGTAGCAACTCCTATCTGATGGAGATCAAAATAATCTAAATTTTCCCATCCCTTCATCCATGTACATTGTCTTTTAGCAAATTGACGAGTGGCGAAGAGAGATTTCTCATATAATTCAGATTTTTTTAGCATCCCATTAATGACTTGTAATCCCTGCCTATAATTTATAGCTTTCATCGCTGGATGTTCAATAGAAATATTAAAAGAATCTTGTATTTCAAATATTTCCTCAAGTAATTTATCTCCAACTAATGCTTCTTGTCTTGCTTCTATCCTTGCGTGAAGTTCTGCTCTTTGCTTAGGAAAAATTCCATACTCAATTAAGTTATATTTTTCTTTCAATAAAATTGGCTCTGAGGCTGAAAAATTTTCATCCAAACTCTTGCCTGTTGAAGTTATGATCTCAATTACCCTAATAATTCGCTGAGAGTCTTGGGGTTTAATATCTTTTGCAGCATCTGGATCAAGTCTTTGCAGGTCTGCATATAGATTTTCTACTCCCTCTTTAATAATTTTGTCTTCTAGTTCTTCCCGAAGAAGTCTGTTGGCAGATGGTAGGGAGCTAATTCCATTCTTCAAAAGATTAAAATACATCATACTTCCTCCAACCATTAATGGGATTTTATCTCGAGCATGAATTTCTTCAATTAATTGAAGGGAAGAATAGTAAAAATCTGCTACAGAAAAAATACAATCTAAAGAAACATGATTAACTAAATGATGTAGATGATTTTTTAGGACTTCATCTGATGGTTTGGCAGATCCAATATTACATTCTTTATAAACCATCACAGAATCTACGCTTATAATTTCAAGTTCATCAAATTGCTTTTGCCAACTTATAGCCCAGTCAGTTTTCCCTGCTGCGGTGGGGCCTAACAAAAATATGATAGGTTTCTTAATAACTTTCAATTATTTTTTAAATTGCGTCTTGGTCAATCTCACCTGTTCTAATTCGAATTACTTTATCAAGTGATGAGACAAAGATTTTTCCATCTCCGATCTTGCCAGTGCTCGCACTTTTAGTAATCGCATCGATAGCTGTATCAAGCTGGTCAGAAGATACGGCAATTTCTACTTTAATTTTAGGCAAAAAATCTATTACGTATTCAGCCCCTCGATATAGTTCTGTGTGCCCTTTTTGTCTTCCAAATCCTTTCACCTCTGTAATCGTCATCCCAGTGATACCAATCAAATCGAGCGACTGACGAACTTCTTCTAACTTAAAAGGCTTAATAATGGCTGTTACAAGCTTCAATTTGTTTCTCCTAATTCGCTAATTATATAAGAAGCTTGAATCTCTGTTGAGCCTTTATTTTTCTTAACAACCTCTTTAGCTTTTAGTGCATATTGGTTGGCTGCTTCTGAATCAGTGGCAAGCAACTCCATTGCAGCTAGCAATTCATCTTCATTTAATACTTTTATACATGCCTGATTTTCAATAAATTTTTTGACAATATCTTCGAAATTAAATGTATGAGGGCCGATAATAATAGGAGAACCTAAAGCTGCTGGCTCAATTAAATTATGGCCTCCTCTGGGCACTAGACTTCCGCCAACAAATGCCATTGAAGCAGATGCATAAAAACTTGGCAATAATCCGATTCTATCAATGATGCAAACATCGAAAATTTGAGAACTAAGCTTTGAGAATAGTTCGGTTCTAAACCCCTTCAAAGATGCCTGCTTGGTAATCTGCTCAGCACGATCTGGATGCCTGGGACAAAGATATAATTTTAAGTCTTGTTTTCTAGATAACTTGCTATATGCATTCAACATCAACTCCTCTTCTCCTAGATGAGTGCTGGCCCCCAAAATAAAAGAATTGCTTTCAATTGGCTTAATATCTAACCCAGGAAGGTCAAATTTAACTGAACCTACAGTTTTGACCTTATCCTGATGGACTCCAAGCTTTAAAAAGCGTTCCCTATGTTTACTAGTTTGAACAAAAGAAAAAGTTATTAACTTCAGAATATCTTTTAAAAACCATGATGACATTACATATGCTTGATAAGACTTATGACTAAGTCTGCCATTTATTAAATACAAAGGAATATTATTTTTAAATGCCTTAGAAATCATAGATGGCCATATTTCTGTTTCAAAAATTAAGATTGCATCAGGCTTATAAAAATTTATAAAACTATTTACGAATACAACAAAATCCCAAGGTGCATAATTAATTATTACATTATCATCAAACAGTTCCTTTGCTCTTCTGAGTCCTGTGGGGGTTGTAGTTGTTAGCACAATGTCAAAGTGTTCTGAGAGTTTTTTAATAATGCCCTGTGAACCTATAACCTCTCCTAAGCTAACGGCATGAAACCAAATTACTTTTTTATTTTTTTGAGTAATAGGGCTCAAACTATATCCAAATCTATTAAGAAAATGATTCCTGTAATCTGAGTCAGAAAGACTCTTGAAAAGGATCCTTAATGCAAATACTGGTGTAAGCATTAAAATTAATAGATTGTAAATTACCAACTTCATAACAAAGGTATATTTAAATTAATGTAATAATACATTCTTTAATTTTTATGTACTCATAATATTGATCAGAATAATAATGACATTATGGCAAGGTCTTTGCTATCTACCAACTTCATTGCACCAAGCAATTGGAAGAATATTTGGAAATCTTTTGTTCGTCGCTGCAAAAGGTAGAAAAAAAATAGCCCAAGCAAACCTTAAGGTATGTTTTCCAAATTTATCAAAAACAGAACAAAAAGATCTTTTGAAGAAAAATTTTATGTTATTAGGGAGATCAATAATCGAAACAGGCATTGCATGGTTTTGGTCAGATGAAAAGATACAAAATTTAATTGATTATGAAATTATTGATTTAGATCTTTTGACTAAGAGTGTAGCTATCAAAGGCAATTTGATAATATTCAAACACTCCCAACACCTTGAATTAGATGCTCGTCTATTAGCGATGAACACCCCAATATATGGAGTCAGTAGATCACACAATTCTGTCTCAATGAATAAAATCCAAGAAAATGGTCGACTTTCAAGCATGAAGGGTACTGCCGATAAAAATAATCCAAGGAAATTTATGAAATGGCTAAAAAATGGAAAGAATGTTATGTATGCAATTGATCAAGATTATGGGTGGAAGCATTCTGCTAAATTAAAGTTTTTTAATCAGGAAACAGCAACCATCACAACACTTAAAAAAATCATTGATATAACCAATTGTAATTTATTGTTTATGAACTCAAATTATAAAGACGATAAAATCATTCTTAAGTTAGAATCAATTAACCCTATGGAACTAGATTCAATTGAGCTTGCCCAAAAAATAAACAATGTAATAGAAGAGAAAATTCTTCAACACCCAGCTGAATATCTATGGTCGCATAGGAGATTTAAGTCTACTTTAGGAAAAAACTTTTATAAATAAATATGGACTTTGACAGATTAGATACTATAAAAGGATTTATGCCTAGGAACGAAGGTTTGGCATTAACAAAATGGGCTGAAGAATTTTCTATTTTTGGCCCTGCTCTTGAAATCGGTACATTTGGTGCCAAGTCTTCTCTTTATATAGCCGCAGGTACTGCAATTAATGATCAGCTAATTTATACAGTTGATCATCATTCTGGATCTGAAGAGCATCAGTTGGGTGAAGAATATTTTGATTCAGATATTTATGATAAAAAAATGGGTCGAGTCAATACAGTGCCCTTGATGCAATCAAATCTCCAGCAATTTGATGAGAGTAAATGGGTGATTCCAATTATCGCAAATGCAAATTCTTTAGCGCCTAGCTGGAAAACAAAATTAGGCCTTTTGTTTATAGATGGTAGTCATACAGAAGTTTCAGCAATGAATGACTATGACAATTGGAGCTCAAAAATTCATTCCAAAGGAGCATTAGTAATACACGATATTTATGAAAAGCCGGAAGAAGGTGGGCAAGCGCCATATTTAATTTATCAAAAAGCTTTGCAGGAAGGTTTTCTTCTATATGAAAGAGTTGATACGATTGTTTGCTTAACTAAAACTTAAATTGCTTTTGAATAAATAAATTGCATGCATCAGTCAGTTTGTTGTTCGCATCAGCTGCAAGAATGCATGCTGCCGATGTCCATGATGGTGTTTCTTCTGGCCAGTAAATATTTTCATGAAATTGCCAACCCATGTAAGGTATGCCTGCAGGATCCACTATTGAAATAGCGTTTTGCAAAAGCTCAGATGCTAACTTATGTTCCCCAATTTTTTTGAATGCTATAGAGCACTCGCATGTCTCAGCAACAGTAATCCACGGTTCATCTGAAACACACTTTATTCCAAGGTCTTTAACCCAAAAAGAATCTTTAATCTTTGTTGTAAGCGACGTAATTCTATTTTCTGAATTTATTCCACCTAAAATTGGATAATACCAGTCCATAGAAAACCTACTACGATCTTTTTTTAGATCAAAAATTTCAGCTGGATTTTCAAGTGTTGCTAGTAATTTAGAACGAGCAATCTTCCATTCTTCTTCATAATCTTTACGTCCTAACGCTTGGCAAATAGCTATTGCACATTCGATACTTTTAGCAATCGAGCTACATCCAGTTAAAAGATAGTCTTCATCAATCTTTGATGATTCATCTATATTCCATGCAATTGCTCCATTAATATTTTGAAGAGAAAGAGAAAACAATATACCTTTTTTAACTGGCTCCCAAAATCTTTTAAGAAAATTAATTTCTTGATTCAACAAATAAAAATGCCATACAGCAACTGCAATGTATGATGCATAATTAGTTTGCTTATTGGGCTCTAATGGTTTGTTATTATCATATAAGTTATACCAACTTCCATCTTTATTTTGATTTGTGGCCATCCAATCAAGACCCTTGAGGGCCTGAGATTTATACCCTAAAGTAGACAAGCCCATTACAGATTCAAGATGGTCCCAAGGATCATGAGAGCCATCCTGATTAGAGGGAATGGCACCAGAAACAAGTTGAGTATCCTCTAAAAACTTACCTAAAAGCCCCAATCCAGATAAAGAGTTGGGATCAATGTAAGATAAATTGGGAAACTTTTTCATCTCTTTTCAAAATAAAATGCAATGCTTTTTCCAAAGATTGGATTAATAACTTTTTCTAAATTATTTAGCCATGTGGGATTTTTAAGAATCTGATATTCAAGAAATTTTTTATAGATCTTAACCAGAAAATTTGACTCTTGGTTCTTCCAAAAAATGCATCGAAGCCACCAATAGGCACTATGCAAACCATGGAATCTCTCCGAGCGGTCATACTCAAATCCATGATTAATAATTTCATTTATAACTGTTCGCTTCTTAAAAATTCTTACATGTCCACCAGGCATGTTTTGGTATTCTGTTGAAATAGTCCAACATATTTTCTCAGGCCAATATGATGGAACACTTAGCAAAAATTTACCTTCAGGTTTTAAGACTCTATAAATTTCATTAATTGCAGCAAGATAATCTTCAAGATGCTCTAAAACCTCAGAACAGATAACAAGATCAAAGCTATTATCTTCAAATGGTAGCTTATATACAGAACCCTGCAAAAAAACTGTTGTGCCAGAATCAAGCTCTTCAAAAAACTCTAGGCCTTCTTTGCATTTATCAAGCGAAGGAATGTCCTCATCTAACCCAATACAATAAACATCTTTATACGCGTTCAAGGAACCAAAAATATGACGCCCCTCCCCACACCCAACATCTAGAACTTTTGACTGAGCTAGAAGATGAATTTTTTTTAAATTAAAAGTTAACATTTAAATTCTTCTATTGTTTGAAAAATTAAACTCTCATACGACTTTGCAATTTTTTGCCAATCAAAGTTCTCTATTATATATTCTCTGCCAGCGTCAGCTCTAATCTGATATTTTGAAGGATTAGATAAAATATTCCTTATCGCTAACTCAATACTTTTTGAATCTCTAGCAGGAATTAGCTCAGCAAAAATGTTAGTAATTTCGGGGATAGACGCAACATTAGTAGCAATTAACGGAATTCCACATGCCATTGCCTCGCCCACCGGGAAACCAAATCCCTCATAAAGCGAGCTCACAATTGCTATATTACTTTGAGCGTACTCGATTGCAATTTCTTCTTTTGTTAAATTACTTTTATATACAATATTAGCCTCTATTTTTAATTTTTGTATAAGGCGTTCTGTATGGCCACCCAGTCTTGGGGCACCAATTACTATAAGCCTAACTTGAGGAAAATCTTCTTTTAATAAGGCAATAGCTTTCAAGGTGAAATCCAATCCCTTAAGAGGGACATCAGCACTTGCTGTTGTAATTAATTGCCCCTTCGTTCTATTGATACTATTTTTAGGAGAAAATTTTATATGATCGATCCCATTTGGAATAACAACAATGTTCTCTCTCGGAACATTAAAGTCTTTCTCAATATCTTTTTTTGAATTTAATGATGGTGTAGAAATAACATGTAGCTTTGATGCAACCCTTTTTTGCATTTTTAAAAAAGAGAACCATCGCCACTTAGAAAGTTTTTGAATTATGCCTCTAGAAAATTGAAGATCATATTCATAATCTTTTGTAATTGGATGATGAACAATTTCAATTACTGGTATATTTTCCTGGGCCTGAAGAATTCCATAGCTAATTGATTGATTATCAATCACTATGTCATAGGACGATTCATCAAGTAAATCTCTTATCCTGTTGCCAAATGTTTTTATTTCTGGAAAACCTCCTAAAAAAGCAGAAAAAAACTCATACCAGTCATCTAGAGATTTATTTTTTTTATTTTTAAAAAGTAAAAGTCTTTCTTTAAATACAAACGTACTGAATAAATCCAATCCAGGAGATTTGATTAGGCTTATCTCTGGTTCCAAACTAGGATATGGAGGGCCAGAGATGATATCTACCTTGTGACCCAAAGCCTGTAAAGCTTTAGATAATTCATAAACAAATATACCTTGACCTCCACTAAATGGGGCGCTGCGATAGCTAGATATAGCAATATTTAATTTCTGGTTCAATGTAAATTTAAGATTAAATTGAGGTGAGCCAATCTGAGTAGTTTTCATCTTGACCACAGACTATCTCAGAATATTTTTTTTGAAGAATCTCTGTAATTAATCCAATAGAGCCTGAACCAATTTTTGATCCGTTAACAGTTGTTACTGGAATAATTTCAACAGCAGTTCCTGAATAAAAAGCTTCATCAGCATTTAGTAAGTCATCAAAAGTAAGATTTTTTTCTTCAACTACATAGTTAAGATTTTCAGCAATAGATATTACGCTTTGCCTAGTGATCCCATTTAAACAAAAATCTGTTGTTGGAGTCATTAATTTAGAGTTTTTTACTATAAAGATATTTTCTCCGCTTCCCTCAGAAATATAACCATTTTTATCCATTAGTATTGCCTCTTCAGCTCCTTTAGAAATTGCATCATTAACTGCCATAATTGAATTCACATATGTACCAATAATTTTATTATTTGAATATAAGGGGTTGTTATATTGATGAAATGGAGATTTGATAACTGAAATACCATTTTTCTTTGCCTCAGGATCCATATATGAGGGCCATTCCCAGCATGCAATGGCAACATTTACAGAAAGTGAATCTTGTGATCTTAAACCCATAGATTCATTCCCTAAAAAAACAATTGGTCTGATATAACCTTCATTAAGGTTATTCTTAGACATTGAGTCTCTTTGTGCTTGACATAACTCTTCAATGGAATAAGGAATAGTGATGTTAATTTTTGAGGCAGCGTCAAACATTCTTTTTGTATGATCATGCAGTCTAAAAATAGCGCCTCCATTAATAGTTTCATATGCACGCAAACCTTCAAAAACACCCATTCCATAATGCAAAGTATTGGATAGAAGATGAGTATTTGTCTCATTAAATGGCTGAAAACTACCATTAAGCCAAATAAATTTTGAGTCAGTATTTAGAAACATGTTGTGTATGGTTTTAAGTCTCAGTTATTATGACAAAACAAGCCAAATAATGAAATTAAAATTGTTATGATCGATGAATCCATTTTTAGGGAATATGATATTCGTGGAATAGTCCCTAATCAGATAAATGAACCTTCTCTGAAAGCTATTGCAGGTGCAATAGCAAAAAAATGTCATCATGAAAAAATAGATGAAATAGCTCTGGGTAGAGACGGACGCCTTTCTGGAGAAGATTTATTGAGGAGTCTTTCTGAAGAATTGCAACTTAATGGAATAAATATTGTTAATGTAGGAGTGGTAACAAGCCCTCTTCTATATTTTGCTGCAAAAAAATTATCTTCAAAATCAGGTGTAATGATCACAGGAAGTCATAATCCAAAAGACTATAATGGTTTTAAAATTGTTATTAATGACTTGCCTATCTCAGGTATTGAAATCCTTAACTTGATCACGCCTGAACAAATTAATAATGAGCAACCCGGGAAAGAGATTCTTAAAAAAGATCTCATAAAGGAATATATAGCAGAAGTTACATCGCAAGCAGCAAAGAACTCAAAAAAAATGAAAGTTGTTATTGATTGTGGAAATGGCTCAGCTGGAGAAATTGCTCCTGCATTAATTCGTAAGCTTGGGCATGATGTAGTTGAGCTATTTTGTGAAATTGATGGAAATTTCCCTAACCATCACCCCGATCCTGGTAAATTAGAAAATCTTCAGGATTTGGTGAAAGCTGTCAAGAGTGAATCAGCAGATATTGGTATAGCTTTTGATGGAGATGGAGATAGGCTTGGAGTAGTTACAGACTTAGGAGATATCATTTATCCAGATCAACTTATGATGATTTTAAGCAAAGAAGTCTTAAAGAGTCATAAAGGTAAGGAAATAGTATTTGATGTTAAGTGTACAAATTTACTTGCTGAAATTATTTCTGAAGCCGGGGGGACTCCTGTCATGTCTCCAACAGGTCATTTTCATATAAAAAATACTCTAAAAAAAACTAATGCCCCCCTTGCAGGAGAAATGAGCGGTCATATTTTCTTTAATGATCAATGGTATGGATTTGATGACGGTCATTACTCTGCTTTTAGACTGCTAGAGATTATAAACAACTCGAATATGTCACTTTCTTCTATTTTTGATGAATTGCCAAAAGCCTTTTCAACTCCAGAAATTAACATAAATATTCCTGAAGAAAGGAAATTTAAAATAGTTGAAGAATTTGTCAGAAAAGCTGAGTTTGATGGAGGTAAAAAAATTGTTATAGATGGCCTAAGAGTCAATTTTGATGATGGTTGGGGGTTGCTCCGGGCATCAAATACCACGCCAAAGCTTGTTTTAAGATTCGAAGCTAATTCGCCCTCAAGATTAAATGAAATTCAAGATATCTTCCTTAATCAACTAAAATTAATTGATGAATCAATTAACATTGAGCTAAGCTAAAGTCATGCCAAAAGATAGAAAACAAATTATTCTTCAAAGTTTAGCTAAACTTTTAGAAGAAAGAGATGCAACTAAAGTAACTACAGCAGTTCTGGCTTCAGAGAGCGGTATTACAGAAGCAGCTTTATATAGGCATTTTCCAAGCAAGAGATCTATTTTTTTAGAATTATTTACATTTTGCGATCAAACAATCTTTCAAAAAGTTGGGGAAATAAAAAAAGAATCAAACGTTGAGCCTGACGAAAAAGTACGGCTAATATTCTTCTTTTTTGCAATATTTTTAGAAAAAAATAAAGGTTTTGCCCGCATATTATCACGTGAGGCGCTAGGACCAAACGAGCAAAATGTAATAGATGCAGTAAACCAATTCTATGAAAGGTTGGAGCTTTCAATCAAACAATTATTATCTTCAAAAAAAGATTTGCTACAATTTACAGCGGGTCAAAGCGCTCATCTGATCACATCGTTAATGGAGGGGATTATTTCTAGGTTTATTAGAAATAAGTTTAAGGAAATGCCAAGTGGTTACATTGAAAATTATTGGGCTTTTCTTTCAAGTATCATATTTAAGAACTAAGCATCTTCATTTAAGAAAAGTTCAAAATAAGAGTTTGTACTGCTTTCATCAACCGGCTTACCTGTTTTGCGATCAACTCGAACATAAGATAGGCCTTTTGGAGCTTTCCAATCCTCTTTAGGCAAATTAACTATTGCTGTTTTCATGAAATCAACCCATGTTGGCAAAGCGATACTAGAGCCAAATTCATTATCTCCTAAAGAGGAAAAATCATCTGTTCCAATCCAGACAGTTGCAACCAAATTATTATGAAAGCCAGAAAACCATGTGCTAATTGCATCATTAGTAGTCCCAGTTTTTCCAGCAATATCATTACGATTTAATACTCTTACTTTTTTTCCGTTAGTTCCTCTTGAAAGAGCTTCGCGAAGAATATCCTTTGTAATAAAAGTTATCCTTGGATCAATTGGTTCTGAGCTTTTATTTAAAGGTGGTAAAAGATAGAAAGGTTTTATTTTGTCTGAAAGATGGGTGTCAAACCAAGGGAAAGCATCAATATTTTTTCTATTAGCTTTCTTTGTTTCTAATTGAATAGTTTGAAAAATAGTTTTTCCGTTTCTGTCAACTATCTTTTCTATAAAAAATAAATCTTTTGGTTCTTTAGAATTGACTAAAATACTATATGCCCTAACCATCTCAGCTGGGGAAAAGCTTGAAGAGCCAAGCGCTAATGATAAATCTGGTGCAAGCCTAGATGAAGGGAAACCAAACCTAGATAAAAAATCTTTGGTAAGCGGTATGCCCATTTCTCTTAATAACTTAATAGAAACTAGGTTTACTGATTGAACCAATGCTTCTCTAAGTCTAATTGGGCCATAAAATTTTCTATTGTAATTTTCTGGCCGCCAACTGCTTTCCAAGTTGGAATCCTCAAAAATAATTGGAGCATCATTTATTTTATCTGAAGCCTTATAACCATTTGCAAACGCAGAGGTATAAATAAATGGTTTGAAGCTTGATCCTGCTTGAGGAAATGATTGTTTGACCCTATCAAAATTACTTTTTGAGAAATTTAGTCCTCCAATGTAAGTTTTAATTGCGCCACTTAAAGGGTCGGTTGAAATAAATGCTGCTTCAGCTTCTGGAACTTGGTCAAGATAATTTTCACCATCAATCTCAGATAAATATATTAAATCTCCTAAACGAAGTATGTCATAAAAGTTTTGAGGAGTTGGTCCAAGCTTATTAATATTGATTCTTCGTCTTGCCCATTTATATGAATCTTTCCAAAATAAACTCTCTAATTGAAAAGAATTATTTAAATAAATAATTCTTTCGGGTTTCACATCAATAACTATTCCGCCTGAATGTTTATCTAAATTCAGTAAATCTTCAAAGTAATCTCTAATTATGGAAATATATAGTTGGTTCATGCCCAAATCATCTAGGGTGTCAGATTCTTGATACAATATATCTTTGTTTCCGCTCTTCAATTCAGAAAACACCACTTCTGGAATTTCTGCTTGAAGATTTATAGGCTCTCTCCAACCATGGCGTTTATCGTATGTATATAAATTTTTTGCTACGCTCTCTAGAGCTGCCTTCTGAAGAGAGGAATCAATTGTTGTGAATACTGACAAGCCATCTTTATAGACTGATAAACCATACCTATCAATCATTGCTTGTCTTGCTATTTCAGCAATGTACCGCCCATCTATTAAGAAGCTTGAATCTAATTGTGTTAAGTTTATTGGCTCAGACTTAGCAAGTAAAAACTGTGCTTTGCCAATATACCCAAGCTTATACATCCTACCTAAAATCCAATTGCGCCTTACAATAGATCTGTCAGGAGACCGAATTGGATTAATTCTAGAAGGGAGCTGCGCAGAAGAAGCTATTAAAGCAGACTCAGCTAGAGTTAAATCATTAATAGATTTAGAAAAATATTTATTAGCTGCTGCTTCCGCCCCGTATGAACGATTACCTAAAAAGATAGTATTAAGATATAAAGAAAAAATTTCTTCTTTACTTGCCGAACTTTCAAGCTCAAAAGCTAAATAGATTTCCTTTATTTTTCTAATAATTTTCTGCTCACGAGATAATAAATATCCTCTTACAACCTGCATTGTTATCGTTCCGCCACCGCTAACAATTTCGCCTGACCTAACAATTTGATATAAAGCTCTTATAAGCGAAGGAATTCTTATTCCATTATGCTCAAAAAATTGATCGTCTTCAGCTGCCAAAAATGCATTTTTAAGATTTTGAGGAATCTCTTTGTACTCAATTGTCGTTCTTTTTTGATCGCCAAACTCTCCTATAAGAACTCCATCTGCAGTAAAGACTTTTAAAGGAATTTGCAATACACCTTCATCAACTAGATTAATTTCTGGAAGACTTGGTTTAATAAGAAAATAGCCGCCTGCAATAGTTAATATTGATGCCAAGGTAGAAATTAATGCAACGGTTAATGCCCAATTTATTGCTCTAATAAACATACAGATTACATACCTATGATCTTAATTTTTAGCTTTAAAATATTTTGATACATGAATAAGAATTATTTTACTCCTATAAATGATAGAATCTGCAATCTAAAAAAGCTAAGTATGAATATTTTTATTGTTGGCCCAATGGGGTCTGGAAAAACCACCGTTGGAAAAATTGTGGCTGGCGAGCTATTTCTTGATTTTTATGATACTGATGCAAAGATTGAAGATAGTACTGGGGTAACAATAGATTGGATTTTTGATATTGAGGGAGAAAAAGGTTTTCGGAAAAGAGAAACTTCTACATTAAAAGAAATGGTTGCATTGAATTCAATTGTCCTTGCTACAGGTGGCGGCATAGTGATTGAAGAAGAAAATAGAGAGTTGCTTGCATCAAGAGGAACCGTCTTCTATCTACATACCCCACTTAATACACAAATTGAAAGAACGGCTAGAGATAAAGATCGTCCTTTATTAAAAGATAAAGATCCTAAAAAAGTACTAACAGACCTTCAAAAATTGAGGCAATCTCTATATGAAGAAGTCGCTGATCATATAATTGATACTGAAAATAAAAGTGGCTCTGAGGTTGCAAATGAAATAGTTAAATTAGTTAAAAATTATGGCTAAAGAACTATTTGCTGGTCAGCAAAAAAGTAAATACAAGATAGTAATTGGTAAAGAAGCTATCTCAAAGAAAAACCTTTCTCCTCTGCTTAAACAACACAATAAAACCCTTGTCATTACGGATGATGGAGTCCCGCCAAAAATAACAAAAAAAATTATTGGCATTTGCAAAGCATCTACTAAAGTTTTCAGTTTTATTATTAAGCATGGGGAAAAAGCCAAATCTTTTCAAAACTTTCAAAGAGTTTTAAATTTTTTAGCAAAAAATAATTTTGATAGGACAGATGTAATCATTGCTATTGGTGGTGGAGTAGTTGGGGATATTTCTGGTTATGTAGCAAGCTCATATTTACGAGGTATTGAATTCATTCAAATCCCTACAACTCTTCTAGCACAAGTAGATTCTTCTGTCGGTGGGAAAACTGCCATTAATATCTCAGCAGGCAAAAATCTTGTTGGAGCCTTCTATAATCCAAAAGGTGTCATCATAGACACTGAGGTATTGGAATCACTTCCAAAAAGGGAATTTAAATCTGGGTTGGCAGAAGTTATTAAATATGCCTTAATTAAAAATAAGTCTCTGTATTCATTACTCAAGGAGCATTCTCAAAAAATTCTATCAATAAATCATAAAATCATTGAAGAAATGATTTTTCAATCAATCCAAACCAAAGCTAAAATTGTGACCAAGGATGAAAAAGAAAATGGCATTCGTGCAATCTTAAATTTTGGGCATACCTTTGGACATGCCATTGAGGCTCATGGTAAATATAAAAAAATTCTTCACGGGGAAGCAGTTGCTAAAGGGATGATGATTGCTTGTAAAATTTCTTACTTGGAAAACCTTATCTCCGAAAAGGATTTTATTGATGCTAAATCTTTATTAAAAATGTATGAATTTGATCTTTCGCTTCATCAATATAAATACGGGGATCTAAAACCTTTTATATTTAGAGACAAAAAAATTAAGGCTGGAAAATTAAATTTGATTCTACTTAATCGATTATCAAATGCAATAGTTACAGACTCATTTAATCTTAGTAATCTTCAAAGAGTACTAAAAGATTAAATCAAGCTGCGTTCGCTGTGGTTGCTTTTAAAAGATCTTGAATATTTAAAGCTGCTGGTGATATCAGCCAGAACGATGGTTCATATCTATCAAATTCATCTAATATTAATTTAGCCCTTTCACTTTTAGTTTCTTTAATGTGTCGAGCAAGGATTTGCTTTAAAAATTTCCTGTGAGATTCCATTTCTTCGCTAACAATTCTGTCTAGATTGATTAGACTTCGATTGCATTGATCAAAGAATCTTCTATTGGTATCAAGAACATAAGCAAAGCCACCTGTCATTCCAGCCCCAAAATTAGAACCTACACTTCCTAATACTGTTACATGTCCACCTGTCATATATTCACAGCAATGATCACCTGCACCTTCTATTACTGCAGATGCACCTGAATTTCTGACTGCAAACCTTTCACCTACACATCCTCCCACATAAAGCTCTCCTCCAGTTGCGCCATACAATGCAGTATTTCCTGCTAAAACGGTGGGTGAATCTTGCGAAGCATATTCTCCAGAACTAGAAATAACTATCTTACCCCCATTCATTCCTTTGCCTACGTAATCATTTGCATCACCATCAAGCTTTAGATGAAGGCCTGCTGCATTCCAAGCACCAAAACTTTGCCCTGCAGACCCTTTGAAATTAAGAGTCTGCTTTTGATTAAGCCCTTTTTCTCCATATAGCGATGCAATCAAACCAGAAACTTGCGCTCCTACAGATCTATCTTTGTTTGAAATATTGTAAGAAAACTCAGTCGAATGAGCTTTCGAGATAGATGGTCTCAAGTCTTTAAGAATCTTGGTGTTTAACTCTGCTTTATCCCATGGGTCATTTGATATTGCATTGCAATAATGTGGAGCATTAGATTGTTGATCAGAGTATAAAATTGGAGATAAATCAATATTTTGAGTATGAGGATTAACTTGAGTAATATCTTTTAAATACTGGGTTTGGCCTATGATTGATTCAAGATTTGGAACACCTAACTTGGTTAGGATTTCTTGAACTTCATTTGCAATGAATGTGAAGTAATTTATGACCCTCTCCTTTTCACCAATGTAATGATGATCAATGATATCTCTTCTCTGTGTTGCGACGCCTGTAGCACAGCTATTTAAATGACAAATTCGTAAATATTTACAGCCCATTGCAATCATTGGACCTGTTCCAAAACCAAAAGATTCTGCTCCGAGAATGGCTGCTTTTACTACATCTAAACCAGTTTTCAAACCCCCATCAGCCTGCAATCTAACTTTATGCCTTAAGTTACTAGCTCTTAGAGCTTGATGAGCCTCAGATAAACCAAGCTCCCATGGAGATCCCGCATAACGAATAGAAGACAAAGGACTGGCACCTGTTCCGCCATCATGTCCAGAAATTGTAATTAAATCTGCATAAGCCTTAGCAACACCAGCAGCAATAGTTCCTACGCCAGGCTCAGATACTAATTTAACGGATACCAAAGCTTTTGAATTTACTTGTTTTAGGTCAAAGATTAATTGAGCTAAATCTTCGATGGAATAGATATCATGATGGGGTGGAGGTGAGATAAGAGTTATTCCGGGAGTTGAATATCTAAGTTTTGCTATTAATGAATTAACTTTTCCTCCGGGAAGTTGGCCTCCCTCACCTGGCTTGGCACCTTGAGCAATTTTGATTTGCAAAACCTCTGCATTAACTAAATACTCAGGCGTCACACCAAAACGACCTGATGCAACTTGCTTAATTTTTGACATTTTGGAAGTCCCGTATCTTTCTTTAGCTTCTCCACCTTCCCCAGAATTAGATCTTGCTCCCATGCTATTCATTGCTTCAGCTAAAGTTTCATGAGCATCTGGAGACAAAGCTCCGAGACTCATTCCAGCTGAATCAAATTTTTTTAACAGTTCGCTCACGTGAGTCAGCTCAATTTTTTTAGGTTTTTTCGGAAATTTAACCTCCATCAAATCTCTTAACATAGCTGGAGGTCTTAGATTTACAAGATCTGCATATTCTTTATAAGTTTTTTTAGAACCTAAACTAACTGCCTCTTGAAGCTTCTTCACAACCTCTGGGTTATAAGTGTGATACTCACCACCATGAACAAATTTTAATAGTCCGCCTAAACCAATTTCACTCACATTTGAATTAGCATATTTATACAGAGATCGCATTTCATCATCTAAATCTTGAAATGTTTTACCTCCAACCCTGCTAACTGTATTTGTAAATGATAGATTTACAATATCTGAGCTTAAGCCAACTATCTCATGTAATTGAGAACCCCTGTAACTTGAAATGGTTGAAATACCGATTTTAGAAATAATTTTTAAGAGTCCTTTATTAATCCCTTTTCTATATCTAGCACAATTCGCTGTTGGGCTACCCTTGAGTTCTTTGCGATGAGTAAGATCTAAAATTGTCTGAAAAGCCAGCCAAGGATAAATAGCAGTTGCACCGAAACTAAGCAAGCATGCAATTTGATGGGTATCTCTAGCAGTAGCAGAACTAACTATTAAGTTAGCATCAGATCTAAGACCCAATCTAACTAGCTCCTGATGTATACAGCCAACAGCGAGCAGAGCATTGATTGAAAGCTTATTTCCTTCAGGCAATTTCTCATTTAAATGAATAATAATTTTTCCCCTTCGAACAGCTGAAACTACTTTCTTGGTCAATACATTAAGAGCTTCTTTCAGATTTGTTTTAAATGAATACTGTAGATCAAAATTTTTAGAAGAAAAATAAGGGTTTTTTAAAAGGGTTGAAAGCTTTTTATGCGAAAGAACAGGTGATGTGCTCACAATTCTTTTTGCATGATCTTTTGTTTCTTTAAATATATTCAACTCGGGACCAAAACATACTTCTAAAGACATCACACTTGATTCTCTTAGGGAGTCAATGGGTGGGTTTGTTACTTGAGCAAATTGCTGCCTAAAATAATCATAAATAGATCTTGGCATAGTGCTTAACATTGCTAGAGTAGTATCGTCACCCATTGAACCAGTCCCCTCAAGACCATCTAAAGCGAGCGGCTTTATTACAGATACTCTTTCTTCATTAAACACAGAAAAAAGTTTTGAAGATTTTATAAATTCATGATGGTGAATTTTCTTTATACCTGGTCCCTCAAAAGCATCCAAAGTAGATTCAAGATAAATTGCAGATCTTTTTAACCACTCTCGATAAGGTTTGCTTTCTTTCAGCTGCTCATCAATAACCTTCTGATCAAAAATCTCTCCCGATTCAGTGTTAACTGCAAAAATTCCACCTGGGCTTAAGCGTCCTTTTTGAAGAATCTCTTCATCTTTGACTGGATAAATTCCTGTTTCAGAAGCTACGACAACCATGCCATCAGCAAGCACTTGGTATCGAGCAGGTCTCAATCCATTCCTATCTAAAACACAGATTGCCCACTCTCCATCAGACATAACAATACCAGCAGGACCATCCCAAGCTTCCATGTGCATTGAATTATATTCATGGAAAGCTCTCACCTCTGGATCCATAGTGTGAATATTTTGCCATGCTGGAGGCAAAACCATTCTTATAGATCTAAAGAAATTGATGCCACCTTTCACAAGCAATTCGATCATGTTATCAAGGGCGGATGAATCAGAACCTGTTTCATTTACCAATGATTTAAATTTACTTATGCCTGGAATAAGAGGAGTAGAGAATTTCGAGGCGCGAGCTTTAACCCAGTTTCTGTTGCCTCTAATTGCATTGATCTCGCCATTATGCGCAAGAAGCCTAAAGGGTTGGGCTAAATGCCATCTTGGTTGAGTATTTGTAGAGAATCTTTGGTGAAATAAGCAGATCTTCGCTGTAAATGATTTTTTAGCTATATCCTGATAAAAGTTGCTAATTGCATCGGGTAGCATGAGGCCCTTATATACAATCGTTTGGCTTGACATGCTACAGATATATAGCTTTTCATCATTATTATGTATTTCTTCAATTTTCTTTCTAGACTGTAAAAGACATGCTTCAAATCGCTCTTTATTTAAATCTTTTGAAATTGGAGTTACAAATATTTGATTAATTTTTGGCAATGATTCAAGCGCTATTTCACCTAGAACAGATTTATTAATAGGGACTTCTCTAATACAGACAAAGATTAAATTCTCTAATTTAAGAATTGCTTTTATGGTGGATAAATTCTTTTTGAGGGAGGTTGATGAAAAAATTTGAGCTATGCCAAATAATTCCGGTAACTTTATATTTAATTCTTTTTTTATTCTTTTTTGAAAGAATTCTTGATTGAGGTTAAACAAAAGACCGCAGCCATCTCCAGTTTTGCCATCTGATCCAATGGCTCCCCTATGCGTCATGCTTGTCAGGCCAGCAATAGAGCGCGTAACTACATCTCTATTAAGAGTCCCTTGTCGATTTACTATGAGTCCAAAACCACAATTATCTTTAGCTTGTGACTCCTCGTATAACGATATTTTAGGCTTTTGTTGTGGCATAAGGTTACACATATTAACACAATAATGTCATACTATGTCATACCTGCCACGCAGAACTATTACAAATTAATGAGCGCGAAAAATAAACAATATAAAGTTGAAAAAGGTCTGTTGCTTTTTACCCAACCACGTTCTCCATATTTTTATGGAAAAATTAGATTAAATAGAAAATACATAACAAAGTCATTTGCTCCGATTACTGATTTAGAAGAGGCAAAAGTAATGTTATTTGAGTGGCAAAAAGAACTCTTAAATCAAAGCACTATACCAACCTCAGCGATACCCTCTCTAGAAAATTTTAAATCCAGATCAGAATATATTGAACATGTTCCTCTTAAAAATGATTTTCAATTTTTGGAAGTTGGTCGCTATGACCCCAATAAAAAAAATATTGAGGAAAGAAAAATTAATTTTGTTGAGATTTATGGTGACTACAATCAATTAGAAGCGTCTAATCAATCTCATAGATGTCTGGACTGCGGAAATCCATATTGTGAATGGAAATGCCCTGTTCATAACTATATACCTGATTGGCTGAAACTCGTGAATGAGGGAAATATATTAGAAGCTGCTGATTTATGCCATCAGACAAACTCTCTTCCAGAAATGTGTGGAAGGGTTTGTCCTCAAGATCGTTTATGTGAAGGGGCCTGCACACTAAATGATGGGTTTGGCGCAGTTAGCATTGGTAATATTGAAAAATACATAACTGATAAAGCAATAGATATGGGATGGAAACCAGACCTTAGCAATAGAACTTGGACCAATAAGAAAGTAGCAATAGTGGGAGCAGGTCCCGCAGGCATAGGATGCGCAGATATCCTCATCAGAGCAGGAATTAATTGTGATGTCTATGATAAGCAGCCAGAAATTGGCGGCTTACTAACTTTTGGAATCCCTGAGTTTAAATTAGAAAAAAGTGTGGTGCGCCGAAGAAGGAAAATACTTGAAGATATGGGTATTAAGTTTCATCTCAATAAAGAAATTGGGAAAGACATTACTTTTAAGAAATTGCATACTAAATATGATGCTGTGTTTTTAGGCATGGGAACTTATACCTCGCTTGAAGGAGGCTTCAAAGGAGAGGATTTACCTCAAGCGCATAAAGCAATTGATTATCTCATTGGCAATACCAATCATCTTCTTAAATTTAAACAAAGACAATCTGACTACATTAATTTCAAGGGTAAAGATGTTGTTATTTTAGGGGGTGGAGATACTGCAATGGATTGCAATAGAACAGCCATCAGACAAAGGGCTAAATCTGTAACTTGCTTATATAGAAGAGATGAAAAAAATATGCCTGGCTCAAGAAAGGAGGTGGTTAATGCTAAAGAAGAAGGAGTTCAATTCGAATTTAATATTCAACCAATCGAAATTATTGGGAAAGATCATGTTAAAGGTGTTAAAACAATCCAAACTAAATTAGGTGAGCTAGATCAAAACGGAAGAAGAGTTCCCGTTCCAATTCAAGGCAGTGAAAAAACTTTTCCTGCAGACGAAGTAGTAATTGCCTTCGGTTTTAGAGCTAATCCAGCAGAATGGTTTAAGGATTTTGACATTAAAACTAATAAATCTGGATTGGTGATTGCTCCAGATAGAGAAGAGTTAAAATTTCAAACCTCTAACCCAAAGATTTTTTCTGGAGGTGACATGGTAAGAGGATCTGATTTAGTTGTAACTGCTATATGGGAAGGAAGAGAAGCTGCCAAAAGTATCATACAATTCGTTTCATAAATGAAAAATTCAAATTTTTTAAGAGCACTTAACCTTCAACCAAACTCAATTCCACCAGTATGGTTCATGCGTCAGGCAGGCAGGTATCTACCTGAATATCAAGAAATTAGAAAAAATTACAGCAACTTTCTTGATATGTGTAAAAAGCCAGAAACTTGTGCAGAACTAGCGTTACAGCCAATTGATCGTTTTGGTTTAGATGCTTCAATTCTCTTCTCAGATATTCTTACCATACCTGATGCCTTCAATCTTGGTCTTGCTTTCCATGAAGGCGAGGGTCCTAAATTTAGCAACCCCATTTCATCTCCTCAAGATATTAATAATTTAATCTCATTTGATGTTAATGCTCTTAGTTATGTATTTAAAGCTGTTGAAGAAACTAAAAATAAGCTACCTCAAGACATACCTCTCATTGGATTTTGTGGCAGTCCTTGGACATTGGCCGCTTATTCAATTGAAGGCGGAGGTTCAAAAGATTTCAATAAGACAAAAAATTTTATGATGACTCATCCTGCAGAACTTCAAGAATTTTTAGAAATTCTTAGCAATGCTTGTTATGAATATTTAAGACAACAAGTTTTGAGTGGTGTTAACGCTCTACAGATATTTGATTCATGGGCAGACCTATTATCAGAAGATGATTTAGAGAGGTTCTCCTTACAACATACTCGAACGCTCACTCAACTCTTAAAAGCTGATCCTGTTACTGCAAATATTCCAATCATCTTGTTTGAAAAATCTCCTAATAAGAAAATTATTGATTTAGTATTTAAAGACCTAGCTTGCGTAAGCCTACATTGGCAAGAAGATATAGAGGCCGTCTCAAAAGATTTCAAAAATAAATTTGCAATTCAAGGAAACCTTGATCCTAAGATCTTGCTTGAGTCTGATGAATTAATTTGGGATGAAACTGAAAAAATCTGCACGATCATGAAAGGGTTTCCAGGATTTATTTTTAATCTTGGTCATGGCATTACTCCAGATATTAAACCTGAAAAAATTAAAGTTATGATTGATGCTATAAGGCAATAGTTACCAAAATTAGAAAATAATTAAGGAAATTTTACTTTAGTGTAAAAAAATAGTCATATCGAAGCTTATTGGTTATCATAAATAATAATTTTTTATAATTTAAGGAGAAATATGTTAATTAAACGTTTTTTTAATGTAGTCTTTACTGTCATTTTATTTTTTGGAGCAACTTCAGCCTTTACTCAAACTCTTGAAGAGGTTGTTGTAACGGCCCAACTCAGAGAACAAAGTCTTCAGGATGTTCCTATCTCTGTCTCAGCTGTTGACGGAGAGGCTATTGAAGACAGAAGCGTTGATAATCTAAGTTCACTTTCAGCTTCTGTGCCTAACTTTTATGTCGCTGAAACTCAAATTGATACAACCATTTCTATTCGAGGCGTCAGATCTGGAGCCAATAAAGGGTTTGAGCAATCTGTCCCATTGAATTTTGACGGAATTACTT
Source organism: uncultured Gammaproteobacteria bacterium (assembly GCA_964444385.1). Lineage (GTDB taxonomy): Bacteria > Pseudomonadota > Gammaproteobacteria > Magnimaribacterales > D2472 > D2472. The sequence continues at coordinate 10,927 of CAYUHD010000002.1, read as the reverse complement.
ATCCTAGAAGTCAGTTAGCAAGAACGCCATTGGTTGATTTAGAGCGAGTTGAGGTTTTGCGTGGACCGCAACCTACTCTCTTTGGTAAAAATGCCATTGGTGGTGTTGTAAGCGTTACTTCAGCAAAGCCAACTGAAGAATTTGAAGGTAAATTCTCTACCTCACATGAATCAGAACATGATGAATCTCAATCTCTTTTAGTTCTTTCTGGACCACTTTCAGAAAATGTTCTTGGCAGACTTACCATTTCAACAAGAGAAATGGATGGTTGGATAATAAATGAAAATATGAAAAGAATTGAACCTCAAAGAGATGAAACATATATCAGAGGTCAGCTTGCATGGACATCTGGGGACGTTGACTACAACCTAAAAGTTGAATCAGCCGATTTTGACTCTGTAGGTTATGCCATGGAGGCTATAGCTCCTCAAGATGGATATGGTCTTGTTTTTGCAGGCCCCATTGCTGTTGAAACAACTGAAAATTGGGTGAGATCAAGTGGAGAAACATTCAGTCAAAATACGATGGATAACTTTGTCTTAACTGCTAATTATCCTATGGATAATGGGGGTACTCTTACCTCAATTACTGGTCATGTTGAATATGACACATATGAAGTTCTTGATGTGGATTATGTGGGTCTAAATATTCTAGACGGAACAAACCAATCAGAAAAATATGATCAATGGTCTCAAGAAATTCGCTATACCTCACCCGGTGGTGAAGATATAGATTATATTGTTGGTGCTTATTTTCAAACTGCAGATGTTGATGTAACAGACTATGTTCCATTGGGCTCCTTCTTAGCTCTTGCAGGGCCGCCAGTTTCTATGCTTGTTGGAACAAATTGGGACAGGCTTTATGCACAATCATCTGATATGTACTCAGTATTTGGGCAGGCTGATATCAATTTAGAAGGCAATTGGAATTTAACTGTTGGAGCTAGATATTCTAGTGAAGATAAAGATGGAAGCAGAAAACTGACATTAGATGGAACGGGCACAGTGCTTGCTAACTCACCCTTGCTGAATGTTTTATGGGGAGCTGTCTTAAACGTTGGGCCTCATAACGTTGCTAGTAGCAGAAGCGAAAACTCTTTTGATCCGATGGTTAGATTAAGCTATGACCTATCTGATAACTCTAAAATGTATGTCTCCTACACAGAAGGCTCAAAAGCTGGAGGGTTTGATATTCGAGGCAATTCAATACCTGGTACACCGCTTATTTCTAGTGCTGGTGGATGGGAGTTTGAAGAAGAAGAAGCAACTAATATTGAATGGGGCTATAAGATGAAATCAGACAGAACTCAGTTTGATTTCACCTATTTCACTACCGAATATGATGACCTACAAACAAGTGTTTATGATGGGGTCTTAGGTTTTAAAGTTGGTAATGCATCAGCAGCAGAATTAAATGGTTTTGAAATGCAAGGTAGATACCTGCTTTCAGACGGCTTAGAGTTCTATGCTTCTCTTGCAAGCCTTGATTATGAGTTTACAGATTGGAAAAATAGTCAGTGTGCATATGGTGAAGCTCCTACCAATGGTATTTATTGTGATAGATCTGGTGCTAGTGTTATCTTTGCACCTGAAAACACAGGAAATGTCGGCTTTGATTACGAGACTGTTTTATCTAATAACTGGGTCTTTGACGCTAACTTGAATGTTGATTATTCTTCTGAATATTACATCACCACAAACCTAGATAAAAATATCGAAGAAGGTGGTTACTCAAAAGTTGGTTTAGTTCTTGGATTAGAAAGTTCAGATGGTAAATGGAGAGTATCACTTATTGGTGATAACTTAACAGATGAACGAATTAAGGTTGTCGGCGGAACAATTCCATTAGCAAGGACATTTGTGAGACTTGCTTCTGGTGGTGCGTTAGATGGAATTGCATATGATGCAATCTATGATCGACCAAGAAACATAACTATTAAGTTAGATTATAATTTTTAATCTGGTTAAATAAAGATCTTGAAAGCCCTGCTTTTATAGTGGGGCTTTTTTATATCCTCTCAATTAATATAGCTGTTCCAGCTCCAGCTGCACCGCTGGTGGCAACAATGCCAGTTGTTAGATCTTGTCTTTCTAGCTCATCAATAAGTGTCGACATCATGATGGAACCAGTTGCTCCCATAGGATGACCAAGAGCAATGCAGCCACCATTAACGTTTAATTTTTCATCATCTAAGTTTAAATCTTGCTGGCAATGAATCATTGTCGAGGCAAAGGCCTCATGTATCTCAAATAAATCTACATCAGAAACTTGAAAATTATTTTGTACAAGTATTTTTTGAGTAGCTAACATACAGCCTGATAAAACTAACAAAGGATCATCATTTACGGTGGCAACAGAAATAATCTTTGCTCGAGCCTTTTGCCCATTTTCCTGAATTTTTTTATTTGAGAGCAATGTTATAGATGCCGCATCTGCCATTGCAGGAGAATTACCTGCAGTGTGTACATGTAAAATTTCTTTCAGATCAGGAAAAAAATTTAACTGGGCTTGATCTACGCCCTGCTCTCCTAATTTTTTAAAACTTGGATCCAATGAGGATAAGCTTTCAATAGTTGTGTCTGGCCTTATGCATTCATCCTCAACACAACGAATTGATTTATTCTGATTTAATACTGGGATGATAGATTTAAAGTGATTATTTTTTTGCGCATTTGCAGCTCTTTGCTGGGACTTTAATGCTTGCATATCTACATCATCTCTAGAAATATTGAAAAGGCTGGCTATCAGATCAGCTCCACTTCCCATTAGAAAAATCTTTGCTTGAGCTGCCAATGCAATATCATTCCAAATTGCTGCTTCATCTGAGAGCATGGGCACCCTAGACATCATTTCCACCCCTCCAGCAATTACATTATCAGCTTGCTGAGATTGAATTTTTAAATGCCCAAAATTAATAGCATCCAAACTTGAAGAACAAAACCTATTTACAGTAAGGCCTGATATTGAATCAGGATACCCAGAGAACAAAGCTGAACTTTTAGCAATATTACCAGCTTGCTCGCCATGTTGAGTTACGCAACCTAATATCACCTCATCAATAGAATTTAAATTTAAAAAATTTTTCTGCTCAATATCCTTATACAAAACATCCAATAATTCATATGGATTAAGCTTATTAAGCCCGCCTTTTTTATTGGCTCGAGCTCTAGGTGTTCTAATTGAATCAACAATGTAAACAGGATTCATAGATTTACTTTTTTAGATCGTTTTTTTGAGCCCAAGTAGCATGGGTGCCGGAACAAATATGATGTGGTAAAGGTATTTCGCAAACAGGTCCTTGCTCAATATTTCGAGCATCAAACAATAAACAGGAAGAACTTTTTTCAGACACGTCATTACTAATTGTTATTAGATATCCATCATCCTCATCAACTGAGCCTGATTTTGGTGCAAAACTTACTTCACTAATAAAAATATGATCAGGAGACACATATTTACTTAAAGAATTATTTTGATGATCGTGTTTAGTAATTCCGTCAAAAGTAAAATGTCCCTTGGTTGGGATCATGCTGTAAGTAAATCGATGCTTAATACCAGCAACATGCTGATTAATAACTCCAAACTCTATTGTTTCATTACAAATATCTTCTTCAGTTGCTGCTCCTGTTTTTAAGTTAAATTTCCACCTGTGCAACCTTGGTTTTAATAGAGAGAAATCTAAAAATGCCATCATGCGCTCTAGGCCTGGAGGAGCATCTACATAATTTTCTGGCCATGGGTGTTCTTGAAAATATCCTTCTAAAATCAATTCATCACCCGCCTCATATGCATTATTCCAATGAAGCACATATGTTGGATCAGCTTCAAACCATTGAATATCTTTTGGATTTCCATACCTTGGAATTACTGCAAATCTTGAGGGTAAATCATGAAGTTTTGTTGCATGGATTCCCCTCTTAAGCAACTCCTGATCCCAAAAAAGAGGCAAGTCATTAATAATAGAATAGTTTTTGCTAAAAGCCATATCATGAGGAAGCCTTGGGCCGGGCAGTTCTACAGGAATAAAATGTTTAAGATTTTGGTTTTTATCAACTACGCCATAATTTAGAAATGGAGCTTGTTTTGAATAATTAAAAAACATCAGTTCGCCTGTTGCAAGATCAACTTTTGGGTGAGCAGATAAGCCTCCTGCAGGCACCCATGATGCTTTATTTAGGGTTTCTAATGTATATGGATCTAACTGATACCCTTCTCCACATTGATAAAAAGTTGAAAGCGCCTCTCCTCCATGTACAGTTATGTCAGTTGAGGAGGAATCCTTAATTCCGCCTTGTGCTCCCCAGCCTGGAAGCAAAGAAGAGCCAGTCCTTTCCATGAGGCCAGCCCACATTGATTTTTCCATCTCTTGTTCGACTAAAAATCCTTCAGTTCGAACAAATTTATTTACGTAGTTTGCTTTTCCATTATCAAAATTAATTGAGTGGATCATTCCATCTCCGTCAAAAGGATGAAAGCGCCCTATCGGTTCATGGACTTGGTTTTCTGTATTTCTAAAGTAGGCCCCTTCAATGTCCTTTGGGATATCGCCCATAGCCTGCAAATCCATGACCTCAAACTCATCATAGTTTGGAATCCAGGCATCTTTAAGGTAAGGATGATCATGCGTTTTGATTGTCGATTTAATAGTATTTGTTTTTTTAATTTCCATGTTCTACCCCTCCAAGAACTCATGTTCAAGCTCTTGAACTATAGATTCTACGCTTTCTATTTTTTTAATTAAACCAACACCTTGCCCAGCTGACCAGATATCCTTCCAAGCCTTGATCTTATCTTGGGAGGCTGAAACATTAAAACCACCTGAATTTGAACCCAAATTATCAGGATCTAAGTTATTTTTAATAATACTATCCTTCATATAATAAGCTTGCGCTCCAGTAAAATGATTTGTCATTCTCAGATCATTGTAATTTGATTTAATAATCATAGATTTATATTCATCAACTGCATTGCTCTCTTTTGCTGAAATAAACCTTGTTCCCATATAACAAAGATCGGCACTTAACAGTTGCGCAGCTCTGATATGTTTGCCAGTAGAAATTGACCCCGCTAAAACAATCATCCCATCAAAAAACTCTCTTACGTAAGAGGTAAATGAAAATGGAGAAAGGTTACCAGTGTGGCCTCCTGCCCCGTGACAGATGAGTGCCATTCCATCAACATTCATCTCAGCACAGCGTCGAGCAAAATCAATGCTATTTACATCAGCTATAACTTTACCTCCGTAACTATGCACTGTTTCGATCACTTTCTCTGGACTGCCTAATGCAGTTATCACAATTACAGGTTGAAACTCTTTTATTAACTCTAATTCTTCCTTAAACCTATCATAAGTCTTATGGGTAATCATGTTAAATGCCCAGGGATTTGATGTAGAGCTATTAATTTTCTGCATCCAAGTTTCAAGCTCTTCAGCTGTTCTAGCATTTGGCCCAGGGAATGATCCGATTAAACCAGAATTACTGCTTGCAATAACTAAGTCTGGGCTAGAGACCAAAAACATCGGGGCAACAATTACTGGCAATCTCAATTGATTAATTAAATTATTTTTTTGCATACAATGATTAAAAAATCTTTTTTTAAGTTTAGTACAACTTTTATATTTTTACTCGCTAAGGTTTTTCTTTTGAATGTAGTGCAATCATGCATATAATTAAATTATGCAAGAACATGTATACATATTAGGAGGCTATCAATCTGACTTTGCTCAGAATTGGTATAGAAATGAATTAGATCTCTTGGATGTTTTCAAAGATACAATCTCTAAGGGGTTAAACATTGTAGATTTAGAGCCGAAAGATATTGATGTTGCGCATGTTGGCAATTTCACTGCAGAATTATTTTGCAACCAAGGTCATTTAGGTGGATTTTTTGTTTCTTCACATCCTGACTTTTTTGGGCTCCCATCTTCAAGACATGAAGCAGCCTGTGCCTCAGGCAGCATTGCAACTCTAGCAGCCTGTGCTGAGATTGAATGTGGAAGATACGAGCTTGCTGCAGTTATGGGAATCGAACAGATGAGAAATGTTCCAGGAGAACAGGCAGCTCAAAATATTGGGGGTCCTGCCATGCGATCTGGTTTTGAATGCCAAGGTGTTCAATACCCTTGGCCTTATATGTTCAGTGAGCTTACCAATGAATATGACAAAAGATATGGCATCAATGAAGATCATCTCTCAAAAATTTCAGAAATAAACTTTGGGAATGCTAAAAAAAATCCAAACTCTCAAACCAGGAGATGGACTTTTGAATCAGATACTTTCACCAGATCTGATAATGCAAATCCAGTCATTGAAGGAAGAACTAGAAAAATGGATTGTGGTCAGGTAACTGATGGCGCAGCTATTATCTTCCTCGCAAGTGAGAAAAAAGCTAAAGAGTACGCAGAAGCAAGATCAATAGATATTGATTCAATTCCTTATATTAAAGGTTGGGGCCATCAAACAGGTCCTATTACATATCAAGAAAAAATCGATTTTAGTCAGAATAAAGATTATGTCTTTCCGCATGTAAAAAAAGCTATAGATGATGCTTTTACAAGGGCTCAGATGCAAGGTGTGGCTGATATCGATGGTATCGAGACTCATGACTGCTTTACATCAACTGAATATATGGCTATTGATCATTTCGGCATTACAAAGCCTGGTGAGAGCTGGAAGGCAATAGAATCTGGCGAAATAGAGATTGGCGGGAAAATTCCAATCAATGCAAGTGGCGGTCTAATTGGTTTAGGGCATCCGGTTGGTGCTACTGGTGTCAGGATGCTACTTGATTGCTATAAACAGTGCACTGATAGTGCTGGTGACTATCAAATTGAAAATGCAAAGAATATTTCAACTCTTAATATCGGCGGCAGCGCCACAACAGTTGTTAGTTTTGTAGTTGGAACTTTCTAATTAAATAAATCTTTTAGTTCACGTCTTAAAACTTTACCCACAGGATTCTTTGGCAATACATCTATAACCCTTAAATTCTCAGGCATTTTGTATTTTGCAATTTGTTTATCTTTAAGGAAATCTATAATCTCTTCTAAAGACACAGTTTCACCTTCTGCGACTACTGCTACAACCCCTACTTTTTCACCTAAAATTTCATCATCGTAGCCAGTCACAGCAACCTCCAACATTTTTGGATGTGAACTAAGAAGATTATCCAGCTCTTCAGGAGAAATATTCATTCCCCCTCGGATAATAAGATCTTTGCATCTTCCGCAAAATTTATAATATTTCTTTTTGGTGGCCTCTGGAGAAATCTCAAATAAATCGCCGGTCTTGAAGAAGCCATCCTTGTCAAATACCTCTGAGTTTGCTTCAGGAGCATTCCAGTAGCCATCAAACACTGTGGCACCAGAGATCAGAAGCTCTCCTGGTTGATTGGGCTCATTAATTTCTTCATTAGTTTCAACACTAACCAATTTTGTTTTTACTAATTTTGAAACTGGATTACTCCAATCAAGGCCTTCTACACCAAAACGAGGAAAATACTTAGCTCTTAAATGTGGATCTTCAATTTCGTTACGGGAACTTAGGAGTGTTGCGCCTTCATTGGATCCAAAAATATTTTGAACAGTTAAATTATATTTATTCTGAAAAGACTCAACCATCCACTCTGATAATGGAGCCCCGCCACAACCTATGCTTCTCAAGCTAGTTAAATCCTGCTGATCAAGGATAGCTGGATTATTTAAAAGCATGTTCATAATTGCAGGAGGCGCAATGGTATATTTAACTTCTTCATTAGAAATTTGAGCCAAAAAAACATTAAGATCAAAAGGATGATGCTGAACAAGCTTTCCTTTACATAGCAACCAATTAAATAAAAATCCCCCAATGCTCGCCATATTGATCATTGGAAAAGGGTTAAGTAATGTATCTCCCTTCTCAGTCTCGGATACGAAAGCAGCTGCTTTCGCCATAGGCAACCAAAGGTTATGGCTTCGAGGAACACCTTTTGGTGTTCCGGTTGTCCCTGAAGTCCAGCAGATAGTAAAAATATCATTTGCGGTGATGGGATTATCTTTTGCATAGGATTGTTGACTTTGATATGAATCAATCGAAGGATTGCAATCATAAAGATTGATAAAATCATTAATCTCACCCAAAGAAAATTTAAACTCGCCACTTGCAAAAATAGAAGAAAATTGTTCAGCATGAGCATTGCCATTAAAAGTTTGAATGCTTATAAAAGCCTTAGGATCTATCTCAGCAATAATACTGGTAATTTCATACGCTCCATATTGCATTGGAATGGGAGAAGATATAATCCCAAGTTTTGATAATCCTAGATATACCATGGGTAATTCAACAACATTTGGAAGTTGGATAATTACAATGTCGTCTTTTCTTAAGCCCTGCTCATAGAAAATACTTGCATATCGCTCAACTGTTTCATTAATCTCATGGTAGGTTAATCTTTTTGGAGAGTCTCCTGTAATGTTTAATCGATTTTCCGGATCAACAAGGGCCTCTTTATCTGCACATGAAGAAAATGCATCTTGAAATAAAGAATAAAGGGTGTCATTGCCCCACCAACCCCGATTAGTAAAATCTTGAATCCTATTTTTATTACTTAATATCATTTTAATTATTTCAGTTTGTAATTCCTAATTTTAACTTTCTAGCAAAAATTTAAACCGGTCCTCCAAAATTAATCCCAACTTTACTTAGTCTGGATATCAGTGAATGCCCCAAACCAGAAGCTGAAGTTAAAACTCCACCATATTCTAAACCACCAGGAAGACTCTCTGCATCCTCAACTAAACATAGCGCACATTCTGAGACTAACTTTGAAGTTACTTTATAGCCTGGATCTCCTTTGCCATTCATATTGAAAACTGATTTCAAACCATCTTCTGTTTCAACAATGAACTTGCAATCAAACCATCCATTCTCTTGAACTTCCTCTGAGGGTCCTTCTCCTGGCTTGGGTAAAAAAGGTTTTACCAATCTCTTCAATGGAGATAAAAGTATTAAGACAGATATTCCAGTAAGAACAAGTGATTTGGCTGCACTGAACCAACTCTTATGAAAAGCATGCTCTTGATATGTGAAGTTAGAACCATAAGATTCTTGTCTTAATGCTAACAAAGCTTCTGTTCTCCTAACTACTCTTGTATTTGCAATAGCCATAATAAAAGGCCCTGACCAAGCATTAATTTCAGTTTTCTTTGCAAGACCAACCCTGTCACTACTTTTTTTCTTTTGTTCATCAGAATAAGAATCTTTTGGGTTAAGCAAAAACGGATCCGTGAGATCATCTCCAAGATCTAGCTCCCCCATAGAAAACATTGTCTCAAGAGTTCCGCCAGATGCGCCGCCTTGATATGAATGAAATGATTCAATTCTTTTGATGGATTTAGCTAAGCTTTTTGCTGCAAAGAAGGCTCCTAAATCAGAAGGAATTGAATCAAATCCGCAAGAAGGAATTATTCTAATGCCTTTTCTTGATGCATCAGCATGATGCTTCTCTATTAAACTCTTAACCCAAAAGTTTTCACCTGTAATATCTACATAATGAGTGCTGTTCTTAATGCATGATGCAACTAGTTTGGAGCCATATCTATGAAAAGGTCCAGCGGTAGATAAAATAACCTTCGCTCTAGAAGTTAAATTATCTAATGCCTGCTCATCATCTGAATCAGCTATTAAGATCTCAACTTGTGCTTGATTTTCTTCAGCAACTTTTTGAAGTTTTTCTAGATTTCTTCCACCAATCACCCACCTAACCTTCGTATTTAATGACTGAAAATATTTAACACAAAGCTGCCCTGTAAAGCCTGTGGCTCCGTAAATAATAATATCAATATCTTTTTGCATTAGTTAGTTATTAAGTTGCAGAGAACTAAATAATAAAGTGTATAAAGTTTGAAGTAAATTATAAAAATTCTTGCGATTAGACTTATATAAAATATATAAAAAAAATTATTGGACAGTTATATCGACAAGGATTATTATCACCAAAAGTTTATAAAAATATTATTGGTGATATGGGAAACTGTCAATGGAAAAACAAGCCTCTAAATTCCCTATAGATGCAGAAGTTGTCATAGTTGGCGTCGGTGGCATCGTCGGATCAATGCTCGCATACTGGCTTACAGAACTTGGTCAAAAAAACATAGTAGGGTTAGAAAAATCTACTATAATTCCTTCAGATATAGCATCCACCGCACACGCATCGGATTTTGTCTACAACACAACTCATGACAAACTGGGTTGTTGGACGACCGCCTTTAGCAGAAAGTTTTACGAAGACAATGGCTTCTTCCTAAAAAAAGGAGGTCTAGAAATCTGTCGCAAAGACGACGACGCACGTTGGGAGGAACTCAAGCGAAAGGTCGCATCAGGTAAAGCCTTTGGAACTAATATCAGCCTAATTTCCGCCTCCGAGGCCAAAGAAAAATTTCCTTTATTAGATGAAGAATCAATACGCGGCGCCATGTGGGATCCAGATGCCGGTTTAGTAGTTCCCCGCTCACAGGATGTGGTGAGCTTTGCCGTAGAAAGTGCCAAAGAGAAAGGTGCTCTGACTACATACACTGACACACCAGCTGTAGGCTTTGAAATTGAAAATGGATGTGTTACTGGAGTAAAAACGGATAAAGGAACAATCAAAACCGACAGAGTTGTAATTGCATCTGGAATCTGGGGACCTTTAATAGGGGGGATGGCTGGCGTTCCAGTCCCACTCTCCCCAGTAGAACACCCTTTATTATTTTTTGGTCCACTCCCCCAAGCCCAAGGAGCGGAGGATTTTCTCGTCTATCCACTGCTTCGAGATCAAGGTAATTCAGCATATGTCAGGGATACAGGCAGGCTCCATGGGGGGATGCTTGAATGGGGATATTACGAAGACAAAGAGCCTCGACTGGTTGACGCGGAGGACATTGGCAATCCCGAGAAGACAATGGCCT
>CAYUHD010000001.1:30284-60029 GCA_964444385.1 uncultured Gammaproteobacteria bacterium | reverse complement strand
AAGAATTGGGTATTAATCTAACTGCTCTAGATAAAATGTTAGACGCGACTATGAGTGCTTAGAGAAATTTAAAGATAAAATTTAATTCTTTCTTGGTTCCAATTCAAAAATCCACAAATCTCCGGAATCTATATTTTCTTGAGAAACGGGGAACCCTCCAGCATATTTTCTACTTAGTTCTCCTAGAACACCATTTAGAATTTCACCTTCCTCTATCCGGACCATCGTTCTTTCATAAAGTTTTCCATCTACTCTTAATAGAGCCCTACCATCTTTTTCTGCTTCCATTGGCCAATGCTTCCAAATCTTGCCCACTGTAGTGTTCATATAGCCCGAGGGAATAAAAATTCTCCCTTCAGTTTCCATAATAAATGTAGTTCTAGAGCGCGGAGGATCCAATAGCTGAAATTGCACGGTAGGATGGTCTTTAAGAAAACTCCAATCAGGTTCATCTCCTCCAACCTGTAACTCCCCCGTTTTAAAGGGTCCTGCGGTTACCATTTCTAGAGGTGGTCCATTACCTATAGGCCCGTCACTAAACCTAGCCACAGCGAAAATAGAAAGCACAACTAAAACGATTAAAGCAGCAACGCCACCGATTGTTTTTGCTAACAATATAAAAAATTTCTTCATACATCCAATGCTGACATAAAAGACAGACTAATAAAAGTTTGATTCAGGTTAACTTAGTCCCTTAAGTCTAAGCGAATAAAATACCTAGGAGGAAAACCTGTTAGTATCCTAAAAGTTAATGGATGAGCATGTTCTTTCATAAGCCTATCATGTTCCTTACCTTCAACAGAAACGGCTAAATAGGAATTTTTCTCTCCTTTATACAATGCTTCTACATTGGGATTAGATAAGGCTTGGCGATACCAAGCACGAGGCCAATGGTTTGCTGAAACATAAAGTTTGCCGTCATTATTTACTGCCGAAAGTACTCTGTCCTTTGACTCCCCACTGTCAAAAGTTGTAATTACTAAGCTATTTGCATTGGTCGGTTGAGAGTAGCCTAACCAAGACTCAAACAGGACAACTAAACCAATGTAACCAACTGCCAGGCTTATTAAAGTTATTTTTAAAATCTTCATACAAAATTTATCTGTTAACTTTAACCTGTATTTAAGGGCCTGAAAAGATTCGAGCTAACTACTTTTGATTTAGTTCTAGATAGCAATATTCGAATTTTTTGCACTAGCCTATGAACTTATCTTTAGATCGCCATAAAGCAATCATCGGAATACAAAAGATTAAAGCGGAAATAAAAGCTGCAGTTAAATTATTATCCTTCAATATGTTCCAAACAAACATTGCTATAACAATTTGAGCCACATAAATACTTGCCCATGGCCACATCCAAGTTTTCATTCGCCAAAAACCATAAGCCCCTAAACCATAAATTAACCAGTGCAAAGGTTCTGTAGCTTTCGCCCACCAACCTGTTAGGGTAAAGCCGAACCAAATCTCTTCATCATCTGCTACAGGTTTTAAAAAAAAATCAAAAGGTAGGTAGATAAAAGCCATATATAAACAAAAATAAAATAACAATGACATCCACCAAGTCCTTTTCTGCCAGTCTTGCCTCATTGAATTAAAAAACTTCATATTTTAAATATAACCTTTTGAATGAAATTTAGAAGTTAAAAACATTATAGAGGAAACACTGAGGTAGTTAACTACTCTGTAACACCTACCCACATTTTATTTACGCGTAAGAGACAAATGTTACCCGATGAAATTCACTCTATTAACTGACAAACCTTAGAAAGGCATGTAGCAAACATAGATTCTTCTTCAATATGTAAAATATCAGACTTCAAAAAAGAAAATCTTTTTTAACGAAAGTGAAATAAACTTCTGCGCTTTAAGCATTATACAAATAGGGTTATGATAATTTTATATGGATATCGTATTGTCTTTTATAGATAGTGAAGGAAAAAAATAATAGTACGAGGCGAACAGCTTACTCTCTCTTTTAAATTAGAATAATAATCTTGCTATGACGCACAAAACTACACCTGTCCTAGTCGTTGGTGCCGGCCCCTCCGGGCTGACCGCATCCTTGCTACTATCCCTCTTTGATATTCCCCACATCCTGATTGATAAGCGAAGCGGACCCATTGCTGCGCCGGCTGCGCACGTAGTTAATCGTAGGTCTATGGAGATCTTTCGCCAGGCTGGCTTACCCATGGAAGAGATTTATGCACTCGACCGTTATGGACAACGCCCCCTGACCGTGCGCTGGGCAGCGGACCTCTCCAGTCCGACGCTATCAGAGCTCGATGTATCTAGTCTGGCGTTGGACAGCGCCGATCTCTCGAAAGAGCACCTTGCCAATATTTCGCAATATCGTCTAGAGGCGTTCCTCCTTGCGCAGGTCCAACAGTGTGAAGGAGCGACGGTGCTTTTGGAGCATCAGTGGGTTGGTTTTACTGGCGAAGAATTTGGAGAAAGTCTCGTGCGTTCGCCAGATGGCGAAACAATAAGCATTCGATCTAACTACCTGCTTGCTGCCGATGGCGCCGGGAGCCCCATACGCTCTTCAGTGGGTATCGAGCAATCGGGGCCTGCAAACATTGTGACTTTCCTGGCGCTCAGTGTTCAGGCGAAGGCACCACCGGACGTGCTACTCAATTGGTGTCTTGATCCGAAATTTTCCGGCGTGACCATTACGCATGACCCGGACAATCTTACCGTTTATATGCGACAGATTCATGAGCCATGGGAGTCGGAAGCTGACTTTGACGACGGCGCCTGTATGAAGCTGTTGCTGGATTTATTTAAGGGTCAGGACATAGAACTGCTTCGTCGAGACGTCTGGCGGATGACCGCGCAAGTGGCAGATCAGTTCCGGTCAGGCTCGGTCTTTCTTATTGGTGATGCAGCACATCGCTTCCCGCCAACCGGCGGGCTAGGGCTTAATTCCGGCGTTGCCGATGCTCATAATCTTGTATGGAAAATAGCGTCACATCTCAAGGGTGCGCCAGATCAGCTGCTCGATACCTATGAGCAGGAACGAAAACCTGTGGTACAGAAAAACTGCAACGAGAGCTTGCGTAATTTCAGAAAGATGGACGAAGTGATCGAGGCTATGGGTTTGGATCCCAATAAGGCGGGGCTCCCGGCGAGAATACTTGCGACAGCACCAATTCGATTTTTGCCGAAACCAATGCGGGGCAGGCTGTTAAGCCTATTAACGTATCCAATCAAACGACGGCTGGAGCGCTGTGTTACCGATCCAAACGCGCAAAGACAAATTCAGGCTGCCGCAGACAACCAACGTGCCCACTTTGATATGCCGCATCTTGAGCTGGGCTACGTGTATTCCCCAGGATTTGCAATAGCAGATGTTAATGGTGCCTCATTGATCATCCAGTCAGGTTCACGTGTACCGCATATTGCGGTCACCGATGACGGAGCGAGTTCTCTTCAGGATCTGTTGCGATGCGACGGATACACATTGATCTCGGCAGGAAAATCGAACAGAAATGAATTTGAAACCTTTGGACTTCCAATGGAGCGGATAGACACGAAGGCATTTTTACATCGACAACATCTATTGAATGAAGCACTGGAACTGAAGCCTGGAGGCTGGATACTGGTTCGCCCCGATGGGCATATAGCTGCACACGGTTAACAGAAAGGAGATTAAAATGAAACTGTACTCAACGAAACATGGTATTGCGCGGGAAGGTGAAGCGGGTGAGCTAGCATTGCTCGATATCAAGGCTAGCGATTTGGGCGAACTCTTAAGGTCAGACCCGACGCTCGCTAGCTTGAAATCCGCGCCAATGCGCCGAACCCTAGTGCTCACGGACACTGAACTTATGGCGCCTGTTCAAGCACCAGGATGTATCTACTGTATCGGTGCAAACTATGAAAGCCATGTAGAAGAAATGGCGACGCTGAACATTGGCAACTCGGAAGCGATTCAGGCCACTTTAAAGAAGATCCGGACTACCCCTATGTTTTTCACAGTGCCCGCAACTGCAACCAGCGCACCCCATGCTGACATCGTCCTTCCAAGATTCGCCCCCGACATGGTGGACTATGAGATAGAGGTTGCAGCCGTCATCGGCACAGGTGGTAGCAACATACCGGTCGAACAAGCACTCGCTGCTGTAGCCGGACTTACAATCGCCAATGATGTATCCGCTCGTGACTTGCAAAAAGAGGCGATGACAGGGACGACCCTGGAATTCGGCCACGCAAAGGGACTTGATGGATTCAAACCGATGGGACCCTGCCTTGTTTCGATGGATGAGTTTACCGATACAATGGATTGTCAAATTGAGGCGAGGGTTAACGGCGAGGTACGTCAGAGGGCCAAACTGGGTAATCTGATTCACAACATACCGACTTGTGTCTCTTACATTTCCCAATACCACACGCTACGACCGGGTGATGTGATTCTAACGGGATCACCGGCTGGTGTTGGTTTCTTCCAAGGGAAATTCCTTCGAGCGGGAGATTTGGTGGAAATGACGGCGACAGGAATCGGCACGATTCGCAATCGCGTAGTCGAAACTGCATAATAAAAGAGGGGGAAATGAACGAGAAACTCACAATACCAAAAACAGCGAAAACACGCGGTCGGATTGCACCCGTCCGCCTCGCGCACATTGTCTTCAAAACACCACAGTTCAAAGCAATGGTTGACTGGTGGTGCACGGTACTGGAAGCCAAGCCGGCGATGTCCAACGACAATCTCGCATTTCTGACTTATGACGAAGAGCACCACCGCGTGGCGATTGTGAATATGCCAACGCTCCTCCCGACCACCACTCTCATGCGTGGTCTGGATCATATAGCATTTACTTATGCGAGCCTTTCAGACCTGCTGGCGACCTGGAAGCGCCTTGATGGGCTTGGTATTAAACCTGTTTGGTGCACAAACCACGGGCCAACCACATCGATTTATTATGCTGATCCGGACGGCAACAAAGCGGAGCTTCAGGTAGAAAATTTTGATACTCCGGAGGAAATACTCGCATGGTCCGCGAATTCAGACTTTGAAACAAACCCAATCGGCGTAGACTTTGAGCCGACTGAACTTTACCAGCGACTTGAGTCGGGTGAGCCTGAATCCGCTCTCAAGCAACGTCCTGTTATCGGCCCAAGAGGTGTTGCCTCTATACCTAGGGAAATGGTGGGTTCTTTCAATAAACTACTGGCAAGATTCGCAGGTAAGTAACGATCACAGGGAATCCCGTGAAAGCATAAGCCGACATTCCACATGCTGGTGGCCGCGCTAGACTTACCGCCTTATCTGACCCCTTTCTTCTTATGGTTGTTTGACACCATTGCAAATTCGACTCCCAAAGATGACTTGTGAAGAAGCAATGAATGGTGGGTCTGGGAAGACTTGAACTTCCGACCTCACCCTTATCAGGGGTGCGCTCTAACCAAGCTGAGCTACAGACCCAATTAATTGGGAAAAGCGATTATAAACCAAACAATGATCTTGGGAAACTAAGGAATGAATTAATCTAGCTTGCCTTCTTCGCGAAGTTTCTTGCGAATTTTAGTTGCACTAATTTCAGTCACAGAGGCATCAAAAGTTTCTTCTTCAAAGGAATAACCCACTCCTCGACTATAAGTGATATTTACAATATTTGGTACCAACATAATTTCATACTCTTTCCCTCTTTTAAAACCATCTCTTAAAAGTCCATCCTCAATATTTTGGCAAACTTCATCCCAATTGAAAGGATTATCATCTTGCCCGTCACCACCTGATACTCCTTGAACATCTCGCACTTGAATGATCACTTGACCTGTTTTTGCAACACATCTTTTAAATAAAGCTTGATGCCCATCATGCCAAGGCTGCCACCTTCCAAGCATCTGAACTGTCGGTTTCTTCCAATCAAACATTTTTTAAAATTTCCTTTGCCACATCTTCATGATTATGCTCATTCCATTCGGTAATATGAAAATCGACCCTATCAGGATCTTGGAAAAGCTTGTTAGTATCTTCGTATCTACCCTCTTTAATTGTATCCATCCAAATTACAATATCAGCATTAAAGTTTTCCCTGGTTTCTTTTGTTGGACATACAAAATCACACACAACATACCTTCCATTTGATTTTTCAATATCTGCAAAATTTTTCATTCTCATTGATTGCCTGGCTCTTCCCTCATCTGAAAAATCCCAATCATTGGACATATTTCTAACTTTATCAGCGTTATACCATACAGCATCAAGCAAGGGCACCAATCGCTCTGTTAAATATGTTTTACCGCTTCCTGGTAATCCCATTACTAATATTTTCATTTTTGTATCTATCCTACTTCCGGCTTCTGCCTTACAGATTCGTAGAGGCTAAAAAATAAATAAAACAAAGGCATTAATGTGGCGTATTTAATACTTGTTACTATAATCAAAAACCAGAGCGCGTTATCAGTCTGAACAACACCTCCGAATAATCCAAAGATAAGCTGGATCCCCATAAAAATTGTAGTGAGGACGAATAATTTAGTTGCAACTTCTTCTGTTAGATTCCAGGATTCTCCAAGTGAATCCATTACACCCTTTTCTTCAAACATAATAAACAATGGAAATAATCCCAAGCGACCATACAAATAAAAGCCTGGTAAGACTAACATTAAAAAACCTAGCCCGTAGGCAAAAGAATGCAAGATATTAGCCCATAAGAGAGGAAAAAACTTCTTCAACCCCGCAAACAGAGCTTGATACGGAGTCACTAAACCATCTTTTGATAAAGAATGAAATGCAATCATGCAGCCACCACTTAAAGCCACTGAGAAGACAAGAGATGCTAGTACAAGAATAAAAACTTGACCAGATATTTCACCAATTGCTTCAAGTGCTGCTGTATCTGAACTTGCTTGAATATCTAAAGAAGCTATAAGGTTTGCCAATGCAACTTCAAAAGTCATTACTGGCAAACATAAGATAACTAGATACCCAATGTTGCGTAGACAAAAATTAATAGATGAAAAAAACTGTTGCATATTTATATATTAAATTTGAAATTATATTATTAAATCTAAAGAGTTATTATTTTAAATTTCCTTTTGCCAACTTGATATACAGCTGAGGTGCCTGAAGCAATTGTGAGTTTTTGATCTGTGACTTTTTTCTCATCAATCCTGACAGCTCCTTGTTTAATCATTCGGATCGCCTCGGATGTGCTGCTAGTCATGCCACTTTCTTTTAAAAGATTAGATAACGGAATTACTTCCCCTGATATAGTCAAAGATATTTCTTCAATATCATCAGGTATATTCTTTTTTTGAAACTGATTTATGAAATTTGTCTCTGCAAGATTGGCCGATTTATCATCATGAAAACGAGCTATGAGCTCTTTAGCTAGCTCTATTTTTATATCTCTTGGGTTTCTGCCACTTGCTTGCTCATCTTTTAAGACATTAATTTCATCGGTAGATTTAAAACTTAATAAATCAAACCATCTCCACATAAGCTCATCTGAAATTGACATAATTTTTCCAAACATCTCGTTTGGAGTCTCATGAATTCCTACATAATTTCCTGAAGATTTAGACATTTTATTTTTCCCATCTAAACCTTCAAGAATTGGAACTGTAATAACAACTTGCGGTTCTTGGCCAAATGCTCTTTGGATTTCTCTACCTACTAAAAGATTAAATTTCTGATCGGTGCCTCCTAACTCTATATCAGCCTGAAGCGCAATTGAATCATTGGCCTGTATTAACGGATATAGAAATTCATGAAGCGCTATACTCTGGTTAGATTTATATCTTTTGTTAAAATCATCTCGCTCTAGCATTCTTGCTAAATTATATTGAGAGGCAAGTTTAATTATCCCCTCGGCACCAAGCTCATTGCTCCATTCTGAATTAAACCTTACATCAGTTAATTTTGGATCTAAAATCTTAAAAACTTGTTCTTTGTATGACTTGGCATTCTCTTTAATCTCTGCCTCATCCAAAGCTGGTCTGGTTTTATTTTTTCCAGATGGGTCACCGATCATCCCGGTAAAGTCACCAATCAAAAATATTATCTGATGGCCTAATTCTTGAAAATGTCTTAATTTATTGATTAGTACCGTATGGCCAAGATGTAAATCTGGTGCAGTAGGGTCAAAGCCAGCTTTTACGGTAAGCTGTTTTTTTGATTTGAGTTTTTTGAGCAATTCATCTTCACTGATAAGCTCATCAATTCCTCTTTTAATTAGTTTAAGGTCTTCTTTCATGAATTATCATTTATTATAGTATTTAATCTAATAAATGTTTGAAATCATATGACTGAAAAACAAAAATCTCGTTTTGCATTTAAGCCAACAATTAGAGGAGTGATGATCGAAGATAGCAAAGAGCTATTTCCAATTGGAAAAATCTATTGTGTTGGTAAAAATTATGCTGATCATGCTAAAGAAATGGGAGGTGAAATAGACAAGAATGAACCATTCTTTTTTAGCAAACCTCCTCAAGCAATTACTCAGTTAAATACTATCCCCTTCCCTACAGAAACAGATAATCTTCATCATGAAGTCGAACTCGTTGTTTTTTTAAAATCAGGGGGTTCAAACATTACTCCATCTGAAGCAAGTAATCATATTTTTGGATATGCTGTTGGAGTAGATTTAACTAAAAGAGACCTTCAATCTGCGGCAATAGAGGCTGGGAAGCCATGGGATTTAAGCAAAGGATTCGATAATTCTGCACCAATCTCAAAAATTGTTAAAAAAGAGGAGGTTCTTTTAAACGAAGGGGTTATTTCTCTCAAAGTAAATGGACAAGAAAAGCAGTCTAGCAATATTGCAAACATGGCTTGGAAAGTTAACGAATTGATAAGCTGGTTATCAAAATTCATTACACTTAAGCCTGGCGACATGATTTTTACAGGCACTCCTGCAGGAGTAAGTGAGCTTAGCCCGCAAGATAAAATAGAAGCAGAAATTGAGAATGTCGGCAGACTATCGTTTGAACTAACCAAATAATTTAAATACTATGGCCGCTTATAGACCCAGCATTAAAACATTGCCTATTGTATTTTTAGCAATATTGGGAATCTTATATATTTATGATGTTGGATTAGAGCAGGAAAAGATTAAACCTGAAATTGTTTTAGAAACTTTGACTTTGCCGCCAATAAATAATGCAAACTTTCAAACTAAAAATATTCATACTGTTCAAGAGGGTGAAAACCTCTCGTTGATATTTGAAAAATATAAAGTCTCTTTAAATAATACTTATAAAATTTTTAGAAAAGATAAATCCGGCGAAGTGAAAAATATTCTGCCCTATGATAGGTTAGAATTCTTATATTTAGATGATGAGTTGCAAAAGATCACTATTTATAAAGGGCCTCTCTTATCTTATAAAATTGATTTATTTCCCATTTTAACAATTCAAAAAGTTGAAAAAGAACCTGAATTTATTAACTCCTTTAAGACAGGGGTAATAGAGTCATCATTCTATCTGGCTGGGTTAAAAAATGATATTCCTGAAAGCGTAATAATGGATCTAGCTTATATTTTTGGATGGGATATAGATTTTGTTTTTGATATTAGGGTAGGCGATAGATTTAAAATTCTATACGAAACCCCTTTTATAGATGGGCAACAAATTGAAAATGGTAGTATTTTATTCGCTGAATTCTATAATCAAAACAATAAATACACCGCCATCAGACATAAAGGAAAAAATAAGAAATGGGAATATTTTGATGAGAATGGTGGCAGTCTAGAAAAAGCTTTTTTAAGAGCTCCACTTGATTTTGCATATGTAAGTTCTCTTTTCAATCCAAACAGAAGGCATCCGATCCTCAATACTATTAGGGCCCACAATGGTGTTGATTATGCTGCTAAAAAAGGCACGCCCATTCGTGCAACTGGTCAGGGAGTGATTCAATCAGTCGGATGGAAAAGTGGTTATGGAAGAACAATAGTTATCCGTCATGGAGGAGAAATAACAACTCTTTATGCTCATATGGAAAAGTATCATCCAAGTATGACAAAGGGAATAAAAATTGTTCAAGGTCAAACTATAGGTTATGTGGGTGATTCAGGTTTAGCAACAGCGCCGCACCTACATTACGAGTTCAGAATAGGAGAAAAAAGAACAGATCCTCTTAAAGTAGCTCTGCCTGCAGCATCTCCATTAGATCAATCTAAAATGAATCAATTTACATCTATAAAAAATAATTACATGGAAATAGCTGATAGGTTATTATCTAAAGATCCTAATGAGAACCTCTTCAAATAAAATTTTTATAGGCACAATGAGCGGTACCAGTCATGACGGAATTGACATTTGCTCCATGGAAATTTCAAATACAATTAATCTATTAAGCTTTGGCTCATACAAATATCCAAAAAAATTACAAGAAAGTATATCAAGGGTTATTCAACAAAAAGAATTAAGGTTAAGTGATTATTTTAAACTCAATAAGAATATTGGAATCACTTTTAGCAAATCAATAAATAGATTTCTTACGCAAAATAAAATAAATAAAAATTCTGTTGCTGCAGTTGGTTTATCCGGACAGACATTATTCCATGAGCCGAAAGGTAAATATCCATTTTCTATTCAGGCTGGCGACTCAAAAATCGTAGCAGAAGAATGCGGTATTAATGTTGTGAGTGACTTCAGAAATGATCATATTAAACTTGGCGGAGAAGGTGCTCCGCTTGTTCCAGAATTTCATCAAAAACTATTTTTTAGAAAGAATACTCCCTTGCTAATACTTAATATTGGGGGGATTTCAAACTTCACCTATTTGGATGGTAAAGGTAATTTTTTTGGTTCTGACTGTGGACCAGGTAATGCCCTAATGGATATTTACTGTCAAAATTATATCAATAGTCCATTTGATAGGCACGGTAAGCTTGCAAAATTAGGAACTGTTCATAATCCCTCATTGAATAAAATGCTAAGTCATCCTTTTTTTAAAAAATATCATCCGAAGTCTACAGGAAAAGAAATATTTAATATGAGATTTATTCCGAAACCACTCCTAAGAAAATCTTCCGAGGATGTTTTAGCTACACTTGCTGAACTCACAGCTATCTGCATTACTAAATCTATAAACTCAGGAAAGAATTTGCCGAAGGAAGTAATTGTTTGCGGTGGCGGGGTAAAAAATAAATTCTTAATTCATAGAATTGATATGCATACAAGAATTAATCTTGCTTCAAGCAATGAATATGGTTTTGATCCTCAGGCAATTGAATCTATGGCATTTGGATGGATGGCAAGACAAAGGGTTTGTAAAAATCCTCTTGTTGTTAAAAAAAATAAGGGGTTGCTTGGAACTCTTACTCAATCTAAATAGTAAAAGACTCGCCACATCCACAAGTAGTTTTAGCATTTGGATTAGTAACCAAAAATCTTGAACCAGAGAGATCCTCTATATAATCTAAGGTTGCTCCATAAAGATATGGATATGAAAGTGAATCTAATAAGATGGTAAATCCTTCAAAGTCTATAATATCATCATCTCCTGCCGGGCTATCATCAAACTTAAATCCATATTGAAAACCAGAGCATCCTCCACCTGTTACATAAACCCTAAAATAATTTGATTTATGGTCAGGCAAAAGATCTTTGATACGCTTTAGAGCATTCCGGCTTAAGTTGATTGATGTCATTTCAGAACTCATTTAATACTTAGTTTATAGGATTAAAAATATATTCAACAATAGTAGAACTAAATTTTTTTTCTATCATTGCTCTAGAAGAGCTAAGATATAACTTAAATGAGCCTATACCTAGTTTTTAAAACCTTACATATTCTGTTCATAGTTTCTTGGTTTGCAGGAATTTTTTACTTGCCACGCCTCTTTGTGTATCACGCTGAAAGTGAAAACCAAGAAACAAAAGATCAATTAGCGATAATGGAAACTAACTTAATTAAATTTATAACCCCATTAGGTTTATTAGCATTATTTTTTGGCCTCATGATGGGCTTTTTAGGATCTGATTGGGTTAGATTTTTTTCTCAAAACTGGATTATTGCTAAACTTTTTATAGTCCTAGCTTTAATTTTATATCAAATTTTTTGTTGGAAGATCCTTAAAGATCTTCGCTCAAATAAACATAACTGGACGGGCTTTAAGTTGCGAGTTTTTAACGAGGTGCCGATCTTATTTTTACTTATTGGAATTATTGCTGGTGTTTTTAAATTTTGAAATCCTACTTTTTGAATAAAATACCGTAGAGAAATTTGATATAATTCTGCATTGTCTGCATCGCTGTATCTATTAAAAAATTATTACTAAATACCTTTGAAAAGAAAAAATTCAGAATCGCTTTTTAAGCAAGCTCAATCACTTATGCCAGGAGGTGTGAATTCGCCAGTAAGAGCTTTCAAGAATGTTGGCGGTAAACCAGTTTTTTTTAAATCTGCCAAAGGTCCCATTTTGGTTGATGAAGATGAAAATCAATATATAGATTATATTGGCTCATGGGGACCCATGATTCTTGGTCATTCAAATCCAATTATATTAGACGCCATTAAAGCTCAGCTTGAACTTGGAACAAGTTATGGTGCTCCAACAAGTTTAGAGAATACGCTTGCAAACTTAATTAAAAGCCAGGTTCCTTCAATGGAAAAATTGCGAATGGTTAATTCTGGAACAGAAGCAACCATGAGCTGCATTCGACTTGCTCGAGGCTATACTGGAAAAAATAAGATTATCAAATTTACCGGCTGTTATCACGGGCATGTTGACTCGTTATTAGTTAAAGCGGGGTCTGGTGTGTCCACTTTTGGCTTGCCAGATTCTCCAGGAATACCAAAAGAATTAACATCACTCACATACAGTTGTCCTTATAACAATATCGAGACTGTGTCTGAGGTAGTAAAGAATATAGGTGATGATCTTGCTGCAATTATTGTTGAGCCAATTGCAGGAAATATGGGGTTTGTTCCAGGAGAGTCTGCATTTCTTTCTACACTTAGGAAACTATCCAACCAACACAACTCTCTTCTTATCTTTGATGAAGTAATGTCAGGTTTTAGGGTTGGGCTTGGTGGAGCGCAAGCCATTTATCAGATAGAACCTGATTTAACTGCTCTTGGAAAAATAATAGGCGGCGGACTGCCGGTTGGAGCTTTTGGGGGTAAACAAGCCGTTATGAATGAACTCGCCCCCTTGGGTCCGATCTACCAAGCTGGAACATTGTCTGGAAATCCATTGGCAATGAGCGCTGGAATTGCTTTGATAGATGCTTTGGTCAAACAAAATCCATTTGATGAATTAGAAAAGGCATCAAAAGATATAATGGTTCATACAAAAAATCTTATGCAGGAAAAAGGAATACCATTTTCAACTACCTCTATTGGAGGCATGTTTGGCTTTTTCTTCAGTGAAAAAATGCCAAGAAATTTTGAGGATGTGGTTGAAACTGATGATGCATTATTTATAAAGTTTTTTAATGCTGCGTTAAATCAAGGAATATATTTTGCTCCATCAAAGTATGAGGCTGGATTTATCTCTTCAACCCATGATCAGTCAATACTTCAACAAACTAAAAATAAAATTAAGCTAGCTATAAAGGAGTTATAAAGATGAAAAATGATATTAGTGCAATCGGAAATGCTCTTGTTGATACTGTATTCAAAGTTGAACATGACCTTATCTCAGAACTAGGTCTTGAAATTGACCAAATGACACTTTCAAGTGCTGAAGAACATGCGCCAATAATAGAAAGGCTAATCTCCTCAGGGGCAGAAACAATATCTGACTGTGGTGGATCTGCTACTAATAGTCTTATAGCAGCGGCTAGTTTTGGCGCCACTTGTTTTCATAATTGTAAAGTATCTGATGATGGGGATGGGGCTAGATATCTTCAAAGCTTAAAAGAAGCTGGAGTTGGTCACAAAGGAATTATAGCGCCAGCAAATTCAATGCCAACAGGTAAATGCCTTATCTTAGTAACACCTGATGCCAAAAGAACAATGACCACTGCATTAAATGTTAGCTCCTTTATGGATGAAAATGATATAGATCTTGATGAGATAGCAAATTCAAAGATCTTCTATATTGAAGGATACATGGTAACAAGTGATGAAAATTATAAGGTTACTTTAAAAGCTCTAAATCATCTTAAGAATTTTCCAGATGTAAAAATAGCTCTTTCATTATCTGATCCAGGAATTGTTATGGGTTTTAAAGATAAATTTCATGAAATAGAATCTTTTGGACTAAACTACATTTTTGGAAATGATGATGAAGCAATGGCTTTTGTTGATGCTAGCAATATTGAAGAAGCTTTTATTACATTACAGGCAAAATCATATATTTCAATAATCACTATGGGAGAAAAAGGTAGTGCTGTAGTGAGAAAAGATGAAATCATTAATACGCCCAGAGTTAATATTAAAGCTATTGATACTAATGGTGCTGGAGATATGTTTGCGGGCAGCTTCTTGTTCGCATTGCTTCAAAATAATGATTTAAAAGCTTGTGCAGAATTTGCTAACTACGGAGCGTCAAAAGTTGTAGAGACATTTGGACCCAGACTGACGCATGAAACATACCGTGAAGTTTTAAATAATTACAAAAAAAGCTAGCTTATTGGTCTACTTTCTGATAATTTCATGCGCCTGAAAAACTTTTATTAATTAAAACATGCAAAAAAAAGCAGCTATAAAAAAAGCTCCTGCTAAGAAACGAATATCTAAGAAAGCTCCTGCTAAGAAACGAATATCTAAGAAAGCTCCTGCTAAAAAGGGCACAGTTAAAAAAATAACTGCAAACAAAAGAACCACTCCTATTTCTTCATATAAAGGCAGAAAGGGCGAGAAATATATGAGTGCTGCAATGAAAAAACACTTTAAAAAAGTCTTGATTGAGTGGCGCGAACACTTGCTCGAAGAAATGCAAAAAACTTTTGATCATCTTAAGAATAAAGGTGAATCATATGCAGACCCAATTGATAGAGCATCACAGGAAGAAGAATTTGCTTTTGAACTTAGGACTAGGGATAGAGAAAGAAAATTAGTAAACAAGATTGCTAGCTCCTTAGAGCAAATTAAACATGATGATTATGGGTACTGCTATGGTTGCGGTTGTGAAATCGGAGTAAAAAGACTTGAAGCTCGCCCAACTGCAACACACTGCATAGATTGCAAAACACTTGATGAAATTAAAGAAAAACAATTTGGTGGATAATAGAACTTCACTAAAAATTTTTTATTAAGCTTTTGAATAGAAAAAATAAAGCATCTCCTGTAAAAACTCCAAAAATCCTTCGGGAAAATAAATTTAGCCCTCTTGCAATTGAGGTCATTAAGAAATTAAAACAATCTGGTTTTCAGGGTTATCTGGTCGGAGGATGTGTCCGAGATTTATTAGCAGGAATCAAAGCAAAAGATTTTGATGTTTCAACAAATGCTACGCCAGAAGAAGTTAGAAAAATATTTAAGTCATCAAGGATTATTGGAAAAAGATTTCGCCTGGTTCATGTTTTTAGTAGGAATGAGCTAATTGAAGTTTCAACTTTTAGAGCAAATATTTCGAAAACAAGCTATAATTCAGGCGTTCTCAAAGACTCTGAAGGAAAAATTCTCAGAGATAATGTCTGGGGGACATTAGAAGAAGATTGTATAAGAAGGGACTTCTCTATTAATGCTTTGTATTTTGATCCGATAGAAAATCGTTTGTGTGATTTTCATAATGGTCTGCAGCATATCCAAAAAAAGATACTTGTATCAATTGGCGATCCATTGGTTAGGTTTGAAGAAGACCCTGTAAGAAGTTTGCGTGCAATTAGATTCAGCTCAAAGCTAAAATTTAAAATTTCTAATGATGTAAAAAAAGCTATTTATCAAAAGGGTCATTTGCTTGCAAATATTTCAAATGCAAGAATGTTTGATGAATTTTGTAAAATTTTCTTAACAAAGCAAGCTCTAAATAATTTTAATAAGCTAGATTCATTTGGAGTTCTAAAATATTTAATTAATACAGAGAACTACATTGAAAATTCATTTAGTTTGAGGTTTCAGCATGCTGCATTAATAAATACTGATAACAGATTAAAGGCATCAAAATCAGTTACTCCAGGATTTCTTGTTGCTGCTTTGCTTTGGCCAAGACTGATCGATGCATCAAAAGAAAAACGAAGCTTCAATCTTAGAAAATTTTTTAGAAACATGGACAGGATTATTAGAGAACAGCAAGAGTTAACTGCTGTTCCAAGAAAATTTCATGGATATATAAAAGATATCTGGTCGCTACAATTAAAACTTGAAACTCGTTTAGGACATCAACCTTATAAGATTTTAAATCATCCACGCTTTAGAGCTGCCTATGACTTCTTGCTTCTCAGGGAAAAAGCGGCGAAAGATTCCCAAGGTATGGGTGACTGGTGGACTCAGTTTCAAAAGGTGAATAGGCCCGGAAAAATAGAATTACTTAAAGCATTAAGAGAATCTAGAAATAGTCCGGTTGAGAAAAAATTTGGTTTCTTGGAAGAGTTAAGCTAATCTTTACAAAACAGGATAAAAACCTTATGGAACCAGCTTTACAGGAAGCTCCGCTTCCAAAATACATTGCTATTGAAGGGCCAATTGGTGTTGGTAAAACAACTCTTGCTAATAAAATTGCTGAGACATTCAATTATGATGTATTTTTAGAGCAGCCTGCTGAAAACCCATTTTTAAAAAGCTTTTATCGGAACCCTAAACAGTCTGCACTGGCAACCCAATTATTCTTTTTGTTTCAACGTATGCAACAAATTGAAGATTTAAAACAAAGGTCATTATTTGAACCTGTGCATGTTGCTGATTTTTTGATTCAGAAAGATAGGCTATTTGCTGAGGTAACCCTATCTGAAGAAGAAATGAGTTTATATGACAAAGTATATGAGCATTTAACTTTAGATGCCCCCTCCCCTGATTTGGTGATCTATCTTCAAGCTCCTGTTGAAGTTTTGCTTGAAAGGATAAATAAAAGGGGTAATCCTGATGAAAAATTTCTAACCATTGACTATTTAGAAAAACTTAATGATGCATATTCTAAATTCTTTTTGTACTTTGAAAATGCTCCTCTGTTAATTATTAATGCATCAGATATTGATCTTGAGAGTGGTGGTTCTGACTATGAGATGCTAATCAATAAAATTATGTCTGATCCAAGAGGCAAGAATTTCATTAATCCCCAACCCTCTATTCTTTAAAGCCTAAGGTATCTTTGTGGCCGAGAAAAAATACTTGCCTCCAGAAAAGATCGTTAATCCATTTATAAAAGATATAGATGAGTTCCTTGAAATGTACCAAGCATCAATCGAAGATCCAGAGACTTTCTTTGGAAAGCAAGCTAAAGAAAATCTTGATTGGATAAAACCATTTTCTAGTGTTCATAATAATAAATTTGCTGGTTCAAAATGGTTTGAAGGAGGTAAAATTAATATTGCTTATAACTGTATTGATAGACATTTAGAGAAACATGCTGATAAAACAGCCCTTATTTGGGAAGGAGATGATCCCAATGAGTCTGCGGAAATTAGTTATGCCGACTTGTATAAAAATGTATGTAAATTTGGAAATATATTAAAAAATTTAGGTGCTAAAAAAGGTTCAAGGATTTGCATCTATATGCCAATGATCCCTGAGGCTGCATATGCAATGCTAGCATGTGCGAGAATTGGCTCCATTCACTCTGTGGTATTTGGTGGATTCTCTCCTGAATCACTGAAAGATAGAATTTTAGATGCCGACTGTAGCATTTTAATCACTGCAGATGCGGCTATAAGAGGTGCTAAAAAGATTTCCTTAAAGGAAAATGTTGACGCAGCTTTATTAGAATGCCCAGAAGTAAAACATTGCCTTGTAATCAAACGAACAGGTGATGAAATTCATTGGGTGACCGGCAGAGACATGAGTTATGAGGAAATGTTTGCTGAGGCATCAAATGAGTGTTCTTGTGAGCCAATGGATTCAGAGGATCCATTATTTATATTATATACGTCGGGTTCAACCGGAAAACCAAAAGGTGTGATGCATACTACCGGAGGATATCTACTAGGCGCTCATTTAAGCTTTAAATATTTATTCGGCTATGAAGCTAATGACAGATATTGGTGCACTGCAGATGTAGGATGGATTACAGGTCATACATACATTCTCTATGGACCTTTGTCCAATGGGGCTACAAGTCTAATGTTCGAAGGGGTGCCAACACACCCCAACCCTTCTAGGTTCTGGGAAATTTGTGATAAGCATCAAATCTCAATTTTTTATACAGCACCAACTGCCCTTAGAGCATTGATGGCTCAAGGAGATAAGCATGTTCTAAAAACAAGTAGAAAAAGTCTCCGTATTCTAGGAACTGTTGGAGAACCCATAAATCCTGAAGCGTGGGAATGGTATTTCAAAGTGGTTGGTAATGAGTCTTGCCCCATCATTGATACATGGTGGCAAACAGAAACAGGCTCTGTTTTAATTTCTCCTATTGCTGGCATCACCCCAGTAAAACCAGGATCAGCAACTTTACCTTTTTTTGGAGTTAAGCCTGAACTTGTAGATGATAATGGCGTCATCTTAGAAGGAGAAAAATCTGGTAATTTGATAATAACTCAATCATGGCCAAGCCAAATAAGAAGTGTATACGGGGATCATCAAAGAATGATCGATACCTATTTTTCTACATATGATAACGCTTATTTCACTGGTGATGGAGCAAAGAGAGACAGTGACGGATATTTTTGGATTACTGGGAGGGTTGATGATGTTTTAAATGTATCAGGGCATAGGCTAGGCACAGCTGAAATTGAGAGCGCTTTAGTTCTACACGAAAAGGTTGCTGAAGCGGCGATTGTGGGTTTTGAGCACCCTATAAAAGGTCAGGGCATTTATGCATATGTAACTCTTATGGTTGGGGAACAAGAAGAAGAAACCTTGGTAAAAGAGTTGCAAAATTTTGTTTCCAAAGAAATCAGTCCTATTGCAAAACCCGATATTATTCAATGGGCGCCCGGGCTTCCAAAAACAAGATCAGGAAAAATTATGAGGAGAATCTTAAGAAAAGTTGCTGGGGGTGAGTTTGATAATCTGGGTGATACCTCTACTCTCGCAGACCCAAGTGTGGTTGATAGTTTAATTC
This sequence comes from uncultured Gammaproteobacteria bacterium, assembly GCA_964444385.1. Classification (GTDB taxonomy): domain Bacteria; phylum Pseudomonadota; class Gammaproteobacteria; order Magnimaribacterales; family D2472; genus D2472. The sequence continues at coordinate 40,968 of CAYUHD010000001.1, read as the reverse complement.
AAAATAAACTTAGCCTATAAATAGCTGACTAACAAACACCCAACACCCATTGCGGAAGTCATTATTACTAAATAGTTATTAAGAGGCTCTTCACCCATTAATTGCATTTCATCTTTTGACTGATAAAAAAGTCGAGGCTTAATTAAAAGTGTCATTGAGTTAAATGCATGCATAAAAAATATTAAAAAGAAAAACCAATGGATTTCTTCAAGAATTGCAGCAAAACTTAAAAGTAAAAATGGAGCATCAAAAAATAGCAAGTACTTTCTATTGCTAGGGTTATATATAAACCCAAGGATATTAAATTTCTCTTTTATTAGAAATAGATTAAGTAGAGCGTAAATTAAATATAAGCAGCCCAAGATAAAAGCAAACATCTATTTTATCTAAAGGACCAAGTTTTTTCAGTTGAATCATAGGTAACCATCCCGTCATCTGCGAGTTTATGTAGGTGCGCCTCTAAACTCCAGATTGCAATAGGATGAAGTTTTGAATCCACATCATCATAGACCCTATCAACCAAGTCCTTAGATGCAACAGATGTAAAAAGCTTTAACTTGGAAATAACTTTTCTTTCCCTTTCTAGCCTATGATCGATAATCCAATCAACCACGCCCATAGGGTTTTCAAGAAAATCTCCATGACCAGGTCCTATTTTATTAAAATTATACTTTTTTAATAGTGCCAAGGAGCTCAGATAATCTTTCATTGATCCATCAGGATGAGTAATAACAACAGTGGAGCCATTCATAATATGATCGCCTGTAAGCATTACTTTTTCTTCTTGAATTAAATAACAAAGATGATTTGAAGCGTGTCCTGGAGTATGAATAGCTTCGATAGTATATTCATCGGTCTTGATTAAATCGCCATGTTTAAGAATATGATCTGGCTTAAATGTTTTATCTTGAAGTCCATCATCCTTGTCTAGTAAACGACCCATTAGGGGAACATCAAGCATTTCACCTAAAACTTTTGCCGCTGGTGAGTGATCGCGATGAGTATGAGTAACTAAAATACGCTTAATCCTACCCTCACCAAGCTTAATTAAATTTTCAATATGCTCATTAATTTTGGGGCCTGGATCAACAAGCGTTAGATCATTTTTTCCAATCAGGTAAGTATTTGTGCCCGGCCCAGTAAAAACACTGCTATTACTGGCAGCAATCCTTTGAATGAACTTACTAGACATCGTTATACCCCTCATCCCCTGGGAAATACCCAACCCAAGCCCCATTCTTTTTAATAAACTTTGGAAGTATTGCTGGGATATCTCCGTCTCCTAACTCAGCAAAAAAATTAAAAGCGTCAGTAAATGAAGAAAACTCATCTAGCTTCTCTAAGCTTTGAATTGTGGGAGGCAACATATTCATATCCCCCTGCTTATATTTTTTTAATGCTTCGGCTGGTTTAATCCAAAAGCTATCAGTTAACTCAAAGCCATCATGCATTCCTAATTGCTCAGAACTAACCTTAGCAAGGAAAAATCTTGTATCAAATCGTTTTGGTTCTATAGTTGGAGTAATCCAATGTGCGCATGGGACAATGCTGCTTGCTCTTAAACTTAATCTTTCAGTTGAACAAATTTCCTTAAAAGTTATCTCTCCAGCATTTAACTTGTTGCGATAGTAATTCAATTGAACATCATCATGAATTAAATAGTCATTTTGATTTGTAAGTAAAATTCCTGCCTCTTCAAAACATTCTCTAATACAGGCTATCCAGTATGCTAAACCATCATTAGTTAGACCAAGTTTCTCTGAAGCAGTCTTATCATCCAGGCCTTCGCAAAATTGATAAAGATTTTTATCAAAGTCAGTCTTATCTACTTTACCACCCGGAAAAACATACACACTACCAAATGGAGACTTATTGCTTCTTTTTGCCATAAAAATCTCAAAGCCATTATTTGCTTCACGCATTAAAATTACAGTAGCCGCTGGTTTTATTGGTGTATTCATAATTAGTATGGGGTTCTATTATCCATTAGAATACCCATTAATGGAAATTACAAAATCCCTTTTAAACGACGTAGAAATAGCTCCAGACTGGTTTCATTCTGCTATTTCCAATCAAGCTAGAGCTGAAGTTATAGAGCAACCATTGGGCAAAGTAAAATACCAAGTTTGGGAAAGAGATAATTCAGATAGTGTTGTTTTGTTAATTCATGGAACTGGGGCTCATAAAAAATGGTGGGACCCAATTGCTCCATTGATCGGTAAAAAATTTTCAATTATTGCTCCTGACCTTCCTGGGATGGGTGAATCAGAGCATAGGGCAGAATATAACTTTGAAGGATTTGGCGAAGTGTTAATTGAAATACTTAAGCAAGAAAATGCTCTCAATAATAATAAAAAAATATTTTTAATTGGTCATTCACTGGGAGGTCATATTGCAGGATATATTGCAACAGAAATGCCAGATCATGTTGATGGTCTTGTGATGATTGATTCGCCTATCCGCCCTCCTACATACGACTACGATAAGCATATAAGCACTGGCCCGTTAAGAAGAATAAAGCACTATCAAGATAAAGTTTCGATTTTAAAAAGGTTTAGATTGATGCCTCCACAAGAGTGTAAAAATGATTGGTTTCTTAGGTATATTGCAGAGTATTCTATTAAACAAGAAAAAGAAGGTTGGAGATGGAGGTTTGATGATCAATTATTTGCAACGCTAAGGCGTTTAGATAATTATGAATTCAAATTTACATGCCCAGCTCTCTTTATTGCGGGGGGTAAAAGCTTATTACTAGAATCAAATATTATGAAATACATTAGAGGAGCTTTTAAAGACTCAATGATTGTTGAGGTAATTGATAAGGCCGCTCATCATGTACCTCTTGATTCACCCTTAGAACTGACAACATTAATTAATAATTACTTAGATAAGTGGAGATAAATTAAAATGAAGAAATTGGTTAGAAGCATAATAATATTATTTACAATAAGTATTCTTGGTATCTATTGGTATGGAAATGTCGAGCCCTTCAAGCCTCTTGTTGGTTGCGAAAGTAATGAGGAACTCAATGTTATATGTGGTTTTTCAAATCCTGAAGACTTAGCTCTTACGCCAGATAATGAATTTTTTATTCTCTCTGAGTATGGCGGGCAAAAACCTATCCAAGAAGTCCTTCCTGGTAATTTAGCGCTCTTTCACATACCATCCCGAACCAAAAAAGACTTTGTAATTGAATTTAAAAATAATACATGGGGAGATAAAGAATGCATTAGAAAAAGTGATGAGGTTATAGCTCCTCATGGCCTAGATCTTGTTAAGCGAGATGATGGAAAATTGCAACTTGCTGTTGTAAGTCATTTACCAAATGAGCGAGTTGAAATGTTCGAAATAATTGAAAGCCAAGATGGTTGGAGTGGAATATGGAGAGGATGCGTTTCAACTAATGAAAAGTACTATCTGAATGATGTTAGTCTCAAAAAAGATGGAAGTTTTTTTGCATCTCATATGTTTGATATAAACCTATCTCTAAATGAGTGGATTTTTAATTACTTTTTTAAATTTGATACTGGGCTTGTTATTAATTGGGAACCTAACAAAGGATTTATTGAACTGGATGAAACTGGTGGATCATATCCAAATGGAATTATGTTAGATGAAGAAAAAAATAATCTTGCTGTAAATTACAATCTAGGTGATAAAACTAAGTTATTTGATTTAGAAACAATGGAGACACTAGGGGTATTTAAAAATAATGGGCCAGATAATGTCGTGTTAAGAGATGGGTATATTTGGGTAACTTGGCATAACTTTGGACTAAGAGATTTTTATAAGTGTGCGGGAAATATTAATTGCACTCTTCCTTGGTCAGTATCAAAACTTAATAGAGATAATCTTGATGTTATCAAAACCTATTCATTTGAAAGCTCTAATATGGGTGTTGGAACCGTTGGTGTAAAAGTTGGCGATGAATTATGGATGGGTTCTTTTAAATCAAATAGATTGGCATACATAAAATTGTAAATTGAATAGTATTTATACTGCTGAGCAGGTTCAAGCTTTTGAAAAAAATTCTTTTACTTCTAAAGGAGATGATCTAAATGCAATGAAGGAGGCAGCAGAACAATCTGTTGGCATTTTGAAAAAAACTTATCCTAAATCTGAATTCCTAATTTTATGCGGCCCGGGAAATAATGGCGGGGATGGATATTTCATAGGGCTTGGTTTAAACAAATTAAAAAATTGCGTTAAATTCATTGATGTATTGAGTGATGTCGAAAAGTCTGCCCTGTGCAAGCATGCTTTTATTAAAGCTAATGACTTAGAATTTATTCAACCTGAAGAGTTAAAAAGTATTTCAAAAACAACAGTGGTCATTGATGCAATTTTTGGAATAGGTGGAAGAGTGGATTTGGAGAAAAAAATAGAAAAAATTATATCTATTTGTAATAAATTTGAATCTAAAATAGCTATTGATTTACCAACTGGTCTTAATTCTAATACTGGAGAAATATCAAAAGCATGTTTTAATGCAGATAAAACTATTACTTTTATAGGTTTAAAACTTGGACAGCTAATTAATCTGGGTAAAAATTATTGCGGAGAGATTATCTTAAAAGATCTCGGACTTGATATGAATAAAAATGTAAAGCCAGCTGCTAAAGAATTTACATTCGCTGATATAAAGAAGCATATTCCAGAACGAAAAGAAGATGCTCATAAAGGTAATCATGGCAAGCTTTTGGTTATCGCAGGAGATGAGGGTTTTGGCGGTGCCGGTATTTTATCTTCAGAAGCAGGACTAAAAACAGGGGCTGGATTAGTAAGATTATTAACTAGAAAATCTCATGTTTCTTCAAGCCTAGCAAGAAATCCAGAAGTCATGGTATCCGGCGCTGAAAATGCTCAAGATCTTGAAGAAAATTTAAACTGGCCTGATGTGGTCGTTGCTGGACCGGGTATGTTTGAAAATTATTGGTCTGAACAAATTCTATATAAACTTCTTACTTCTTGCTTAAAAAATAACATCCCCACCCTGATAGATGCTGGTGCGTTAAGGCTATTAACTCATAATGCTTTCTCTATGATAAAACTTCATGATCAAATTGTATTAACCCCGCATCCAGGAGAAGCGGCTGAAATGCTTGGAACCACTGTTAAAAAAATTCAAAAAGATCGAATGAAGTCGGCAAAAGAATTACAAAAAAAATATGGTGGGATCATTGTACTTAAAGGTCATGGCACAATTATTTGTGATGATACAGATATTTATCTGTGCTCATCTGGCGGTTCAGAATTAGCTGTTGCAGGCTCTGGAGACGTTCTTTCTGGTTTAATTGGATCTTTAATTGCCCAAGGATTAACGCCAATAAATGCAGCTATAACTGGCGTTGCTATTCATGCTCAGGCTGGAGCAGAGTTTGCAAACAAACTAGGCAAAATAGGTTTAGCAGCTGGTGAGCTAATTGCTTATATAAGAAGAATATTAAACTAATATTTAATGCTAAAACTAAAATTAGAGAATGAATCTAGCACTTTGCTTTTAGGCTCTGCTATTGGAAAAACTATCAAAGACCTAGTTACAAAAAATTTTGAAATCCATCTAAATGGTAATTTAGGCGCAGGAAAAACAACCTTAGTTAGAGGTGTTCTCCAACTTTTAGATTGGAAAGATGTAGTAACTAGCCCTTCTTATACATTATGTGAAGAATATGAAATAAAAAATAGACTACTTTTACATGTTGATCTTTACAGAATAAATTGTAATGAAGATCTAGAAGTCTTAGACCTTGATAGAGAATCTATCCAACAGAAAATTATTTTTATCGAATGGCCACAAAACCTCCAGACAGAGAGAGATGCGGACGTTATAATTAACTTGGATCATAACAACCAGACAAGAAAAGCCTCAATTAAATGCAAGGATGTTGATATTGAATCAAGCATTGAAACTTACTATGAAAATAATTAATCACAGACTTCTCTTCTGCATTTTATGTATTTTTGCTCTAACCATAGAAGCTGCTAATAAGTTATCTTTTAACACAATTTCAGAGCTTGAATCTGGAAATTTAAAAATAGTATTTCATCTAGATAAAGTTGCTTTAATCAATTCATATGCATTGGATAATCCCTCAAGAATAGTTATTGATTTAAAAAATACATCCCTAAAAGAAACGATAAATTCTAAATCTTTGTCTCCTATTAAGTTAATCAGGGCAAGTGAAGTAGGAGACGCTGTTCGTATTGTGGTGGATTTAAAAGGATCTGTTTATTGGAAAAAGCCTTGGCAAGTAAAACATAAGGATCGTATTGATTTAATCCTTGAGATCAAGCGAGATAAAAAAATATCTAAAAATTTAAGAGATATTATTGTTGCAATCGATGCAGGTCATGGCGGAAGAGACCCAGGAGCAGTTGGAAAGAACTTGGTTGAAAAAGATGTGACCTTATTAATCTCTAAAGAATTAGAAAGAACTTTAAAGAATACTCGGGGATATAAGCCCGTGATGATTAGACCAGATGATAAATATGTAAACTTAGATGATCGATATCAAAATGCAAGAAAGCTAGGCGCAGACTTATTTATTTCTATTCACGCCGATGGGTTTAGACTCTCTTCTGTTAAAGGTGCGTCTGTTTATGTGTGGTCAGAAGAGGCTTCCTCAATCACAGCTGATAACCTATCTAAAAAAGAATTAACCAAGAGCCCAGAAGTAAAATCAAAGATAGGGAAGTTAGATGTGAGAGATTTTGATGAGGATGCAGCCAGAACTCTTTTCCAGATAGCGTACGAGGCTAAGATAGATAATAGTGTTATTTTGGCGGAAAATATATTGGAGCAATTAAAAAGAGATCCCTATACTAAAATGCATAAACCCAATGTAGAGTATGCAGATTTTAGAGTTTTAAAATCAATTGATATCCCATCAGTACTAATTGAATCTGGGTTTATTTCAAACCCAGATGATGCCAAAAGATTAGAAGGTAAAGCTGGAAGAAGAATGATTGCTAGAAGCATTTTCCTTGGAATTCATAACTACTTTAAAGAAAAACCTAAACCGAATACTTTTATGGCGTCTCTACCGCAAAATGTTGAATATGAAATTCAAAAAGGAGACGTGATCTCAGAAATTGCCATTCGTTTTGGTGTTACTATTGAAGAAATCATCAATTGGAATAACTTAAAGAATAAAAGTATTTATCCAGGGCAAATAATTCAAATCTTTATCTAATGTGGAGTCTAAATAATAAAACGGTTGTCATTTCAGGAGCCACAAATGGTATTGGTAAAGCCGCAGCCATAGAGCTAGCAAAAGAGAATCCAAAAATGTTTTTTACCTATCGCAATAAAGATTTAGCAGACAATCTTCTCTCTGAAATTAAAAATCTTTCTACTAATGCTGAGGTCCATGCGGTACATTGCGATTTTTCAAGCCAAGATTCTATTAGAAAGTGTGCGACTAAGATCATTGATTTATGTACAAATATTGATGTATTAATTAACAATGCTGGAGTTGTTAACACCTCTTACCATGAGACCAGTGATGGAATTGAAAATACATTCGCTGTTAATCATCTAGGATATTTTCTTTTTACAAATTTACTTATCAACAAGATGAAAGGAAAAGAGGAAACAAGAATAATTAGCGTATCTTCCGCTGCTCATTCATTTGTAAAAGAAATGCAATGGGAAGATATCAACTTTAAAAATAACTTTCGACAAGGTTTAAGAGTTTATGGGCAATCAAAACTTGCAAACTTGCTTTTTACAAGATATTTGGCCATTAAGCTATCTACAGATAATATTTCAGTTAATGCCATTCATCCTGGTGGAGTAAACACTTCACTTGGGAGTCAAAATAAAGCTTGGTATAGCAAGCCCTTAAGATTAATTTTGAAACCTTTTTTTAGATCCCCGCTAAAAGGTGCTGAGAGCATTATTTATCTTGCAACCAAACAAGACGATGGAGTTACTGGTGAATACTTTTTTAACTCTAAAATAACTAAATCTTCTACCTACTCAAAAAATCTTGAAGAAGCAAATAAACTTTGGAACCTATCTGAAGAATTGGTGAATCAAAAATTTGAGCTCTAAAATTCTATCGGATCAACATTTATACTCCAACGAACTTTCTTAGAAATCTTATTTTTATCTGCAATTAAAGAGTCTGAGATGCCTACCAAAAGCTTATTTAGAGAGGTTCGCGTATTCGCTTGAATAACTAAATGATGCTGATATGAGCCCCTTACTTTGGATTGGATTGCTGGTATGGGCCCTATAACCATACATTTACTAGTATCTATAAACTGCTTTGCATAAGTTAGCATCTCTATATTGGTTTGAGCTTTGGGAGATGAGGCTTTGATAGTTGCCTCAAAGGAATATGGGGGTTGATTCATAGCTTGACGCTGCAGCATCAGAGAGCTTGCAAAATTTAAATAATTTCCACTCTTCAATTGCAAGAGATTCTGATCATGTACATACCTAGATTGCACCAATACTGTTGAATTGCCGTCCAACCGCCCTGCTCGTCCGGCCACTTGAATCAATTGTTGCCCCATTTCCTCTATGGCTGATGTATTTAAGCTTGTAATGCCTTGATCAACATCGACCGCCACAACCAATTCTAAGTTTGGAAAATCATGCCCCTTAATAAGCATCTGTGTGCCAACGAGAATACCAGTCTCTGAACTTTTTATATCAGAAAGTATGTTTTCTAAGGAACCAACTTTTTTGGTTGAGTCTCGATCCATTCTATGAATTAATGTATCGGGGAAAAATTCTTTTAAAGTATCCTCCAGTTGTTCTGTGCCTGTGCCAAGAAAAGATAGTTGCTCTTTTGAACAGCTAGGACAATGAGATGGGATGCCAAAAGCTGAATCACAACGATGACAAATTAATCTTGCAGCCTGATGATGAAAAACTAGGCTAGAGTCGCAACTGTTACACATAGCCCTCCATTCACAATAAGAGCATATAAATTGGGGGGCAAAACCGCGCCGATTAATAAATATCATGGCTTGTTTTTTGTGCTTTAAGGTCTGAGCAATTGCCTCTATCGCCTGTGGAGCAAGGCCGCTAACTAATTTGACCTCATTGATATCTAGAATAGAAAATTTTGGCGGATTTTTTTGGGTAACCCTTTTTGTTAATTTGAAAATGCCAAATTTCTTTTCTTCAACCAGTTTGAGCGTTCTTAAAGAGGGTGTTGCTGAGCCAAGGATAATCGGGATTTTTAAAATTTGCGCTCTTTTTATTGCAAGGTCTCTAGCCGAGAATTTAAAACCCTCTTGTTGTTTATAAGATGCATCATGCTCTTCATCCATAATGATTAGTCCTAGCTTTGGCGCCGGCATCATAACGGCAGAACGGGTCCCAATCATGACTCTAAGATCCCCATTCCTAAAATCTTTCCAAGCTTTATAGCGTGCACTAGGCGTCATTTTTGAATGGTAGATTCCTACCAAATCTCCGAATTGATCTTTAACCCTGCTTTCAAGTTGCGGTGTTAATGCGATTTCAGGGGCAAGGATTAAAACTGATTTATTGTTTAACAAATGCTCACTTATATATCTTATGTAAACTTCTGTTTTGCCTGAACCTGTGACTCCATACAAAAGTGTGGGCATAAATCCCTTCAGAGAGTTTAAAAATTTTACTGCATTGACTTGTTGTGAATTTAAATTTTTTTCAAACTTTAAATTCTTGGGTAAAGTTTTTTTGCTGCTATTCATGACTGAAGTATCAAGAGTATTTTTTACTTGCCGAAGATTTGTAGGCAAAAATGAACTGATAACCTCTCCAATTGGGTGGAGGTAGTAATCTGATGCCCATTTAAGAATCTTAAGCTCAGTTTTTGAAAATACTGGGAGATCATCGAGGACGATATGAATGGGTTTAGTTTTAATGTCTGTATTGCTAACTGCCTCAATTACAATGCCTAGCTTATTAGTTGCGCCAAATTTAACAGCTACTCTTGTGCCTGGAACAACTTGTTGATTTGAGTGATAGGTAAAGGCTTGTCTGAGCGGAATAGCGATCGCCACATTGTAAAAAAATTTACTCATATGTGTTTGTAAACGTATCTGTATTTGGTATAGTGCTCATCCAAATTTGATTTTATTATGAAAACAGACATACATCCCAATTATCAGGAAATAACTACAACTTGTAGCTGTGGTAATGTGTTGCCTGTCATGAGTACATTAAAAGATAATTTGTCATTAGACGTTTGTGCTAAATGTCATCCATTCTATACCGGAAAGCAAAAGATGCTTGATTCTGGTGGTAGAGTGAAGAAATTCCAAGATCGCTTTGGTGCATCAGGCGCATCCAAACCCTCGGCTAAAAAAGCTGAAGATAAAGTTGAAGAAACAGCTGCCGAAAAAGTATCTGAAGAAGTATTAGAGACTCCTGTCGAAGAGGTCGCTGAAGAAACTATTGCTGAGGAAGTTGAAGAAGTTTCTGAAGAGACTGTTGAAGCAGAAACTGATGCTGAATCAGATAGCGAAAGCGAAGAAGACAAATAAGCCTCTACTCAATCCCCGAACTACCAAATCCTTTAGTCCCCCTTCCTGTTTCTGAAAAATCCTCTACCACTCTTAATTTCGCTTGCTTAATTGGCACCAAAATCATCTGAGCAATTCTATCGCCGCTGCTTACTAGAAAATCATCTGTCGATCTATTCCAAAGCGGGACTTTAAGCTCACCCTGGTAATCAGA
>CAYUHD010000001.1:25335-30217 GCA_964444385.1 uncultured Gammaproteobacteria bacterium | reverse complement strand
ATTCCCCATGACAATCCCATGTTTTGAGCCAAGACCAGATCTTGGAATCACTAAAGCAGAGAGAGTAGGATCTTCTATGTATATAGAAAAACCCAATGGGATTAACTGACACTCTTGAGGTTTTAAAATAAAACTTTCTTCAACGCATGCTCTTAAATCTAGACCTGCAGAACCTTCCGTGGAATATTCTGGTAAAGGGATTGAATCACCAATAAGCGGGTTAAGAATTTTTAGTTTTAAATCAATCATGATTGAGTTCCTTGGGTGTAATTAATGATTCGAGATTTAATATACCAGCATCTAGATCTTTCCAATGATTAAAATTTGTTATCTTTGCAAAGGCACAAGTGGGTAATTTGACAATTGATTCATGGGTGAGTGATTCTATAAGAATATGCATGCCTGGATTGTGACCTATCACAAGTAAATTATTAATGTTTTCATCCTGCTCTTTGATTAATTGAGAAAGGGAAGATGCTGATGCATGGTAAATGCTCTCTTTTAAAATAGTTGCTGGGGTAGGATTGAGATAGCTTAGTGCTAGATCAAGAGTTGACTGGGTTCTTTCACTGGGACTACATAAGACTAGATCAAATGAAACCTTTTGTTTTTCAAGGTGCTTAGACAATAAAATTGTATTGGATATTCCACTTTTGGATAGCGGACGATCAAAGTCTGCCAATGCAGGACTATCCCAGCTAGATTTAGCATGTCGAAGCAAAAATAAATTTTTCATTCTTGTTAATTCTATCTTGCTAAGACTCTCTATGTCCTATAAAATCGCGTTTCAATGAGTAAAGTATGTCAAGTAACTGGGAAAATACCTCAAAGTGGTAATCACGTTTCCCATGCTAATAACCGAGTGAAAAGGAAGTTTTTTCCCAACCTTCACACGCATAAATTTTGGGTTGAGTCAGAAAATAGATTTGTGACCCTTAAGCTTTCAACTAAGGGCATGCGTATCATTGACAAAAAAGGCATCGACGAAGTTCTCAAAGATATGAGGTCTCGCGGCGAAAAAGTCTAATTAATAAACCACTGCTTCTGAAAAATCCCTAGGGCCTCCTAGAGCATCTCTATCACTCTTGGGAGTGCAATCATCTATATCTTGAATTCCATATTGATCTCCAATCTCTGCAGCTAAAAGTGTTTTCCCTGACATGCTCATGAGTTTAGTGTCATCATAAAGCCCATTAATAACTAAACCAGCATATTCTTGACTGGCAGCTCCTTTAAGAAACTCAGCATATTGCTCGCCATGCATTTCACTCACTTTTTGAGTTTTCTCATCCTTTACTATTCCAGACCATAATGACAATGAACATATATCAAAAGGTTTAAGATCATAAGCCATATCAAAAGCCATTTTATCAATACCGGCTTTTTGTGCACCGTAAATAGGTCCGTGCATATAGCACATGGCTCCATGAGAAGAAATTTGTAGTATTAACTTGCCTTTGCTTTCTATCATGAGGGGAGTTAACGCATGTGATAAAAGATAGTTAGATTTCAATCCAACGTCCATAATCGACCAAAGATCAACTGATTTCTCCCAATAAGGTTTTGGTTCAACCAAATCATCATGAATTTGACAAGCAGAATGAATCAGGAGATCTAATTGACCAAATTCTTTTTTAATGTATCCAGAAAGTTTTAAAATTTCATCTTGATTGTTTAAATCAATACAATAAGCGATGCCCTTAGCGCCCTTTTCTTCAATTTTTTCAACCGTGCTATCGAGGCTACTTTGAATCTCAAATCCAAATTGTCGAACGGTAGATCTTTTGCTCTGACTTCTAGCAGCACAAATAATGAAATCTCCAGGTCTTGCAATACCTTCAGCAATACCCTTTCCTACCCCTCTACTGGCTCCAGTGACTAAAATTACTCTTTTATTTTGATTGGTCATAATTATCTCCTGTTAAAATTGTAATTCATGATCTACCTAGCCTCCAAATCTCCTCGAAGAACCGAACTTTTAAGTCAAATTGGAGTAGAGCATCAAACTATAGATATCGAGGTTGATGAAGCTATCAACCCAAAAAAATCTGCCAAAGAAAATGTCACTTCACTATCAGCTCTAAAATGCCAAGAAGGCGTTCGATATATCTTTGATCAAAAAAAAGTTATTTTTCCGGTTTTAGCTGCAGATACTATTGTTGTGTTAGAAGAAGAAATCTTTGGTAAACCAGAATCAGAATCTGAAGCCATAAGTATGTTAATGAAATTTTCTGGAAAAACTCACTCAGTGATTACTGGGGTGACAATTGGCATTGTATTATCAGATAAAGCAGAATTTCATACAGTAAGTGCTGAATCGAAGGTGGGGTTTGCCGAATTAAGTTTAAATGATTGCAAGGAGTACTGTAAAACAAATGAACCTTTTGATAAAGCAGGCGGTTATGGAATTCAAGGTTATGGCTCAGCCTTTATTAAAGAAATAAAAGGCAGTTACTCTAATATTGTAGGCTTACCTATTCATGAGGTAGTAGAGTTGTTTAAAAAATTAAAAATTCCTTACTGGAATAAAAAATAATTTGATTAAATTTTGTGAGCCCCAGATGCGTGCAGAATAAAATTCTTCTTTAAAAAGCTAATTTTATCAACAGCCTTTAGTCCAGAATTGCGCAATAATCGAAGATAAGGGTTTTCATCTTGAAAAATATTAAAGAGAAAATCTACTCCCTTGATCATCGACGAATTCAAAGCTTTTCTTCTTAATTCATATTTTTTTAAAAATGCTAATTGCCCTATATCATTATCTGCATCTATGGCTCTTTCTATTTCTTCAGCAAGAATAATTGCGTCTGATATTCCTAAGTTAATGCCTTGGCCTGCCAATGGATGTATAGAATGAGCGGCATCAGCAATTACACATACACCTTGATCACAATACTCATCAAGATGGTGGGCTGAAAGTGGAAATGAGAGTAAATCGCTTGTAACTTTTATTCTACAAGAAAGTTTTTTTTCAAACTTTTGAAGATGTTCAGAAATATTATCTAATGTTAGATTTCTAGCTAGCTCTTTTGGCATTGACCAAACTACTGAAAATTGATTAATGGAAGAGCCATTTATATATGGCATTAAGGCAAAAATTTCTTTCTCATAAAAGATTTGAATGGCTTCTTCAGCTTTAAGCCCAGGAATGTCAACATGAAATGTTTGAGCAATTTGTTGATAGTCCTTGGTAAAGCTTTCTGATCCGATGGATTTAGCCAAAGCAGAATTCCTTCCTTCAGCTATAACTAGTAGATCGGTCTCTAAATTTGAGCGGTTGCTTAAGTTGGCTTGAATTCCAGATTCAGTAGCTTGAAAAGAGGTTATTTCCTCTCCAACAGTTATCGAACCCCCAATTCTTTTAATCAGAGCCTCCCTTAAATCATTAAAGCTAAATACTTTTGCTAAATAATCTATGTTTGCATCATTAGAATTAAAGGATAATCGCCCCGATCCAGAACCATCAAAGATTTTCATTTTTTGGATACACGCTGAAGATATCTCGACTCCCAGCTGGTCCAGTCTTTCACAAGCGCTTAAATTTAAAGTTAAAGTTCTTATGTGATCAGTATCAGAAGGCTCAAATGGTTTTTTTTCAATTATCTTAAAAGGTATATTTCGGGTAGCAAGCTCTAGACCAAGTAAGGACCCTGCAATTCCGCCACCGGAAATCAATACAGATTGAATCATAAAAGTGCTATGCCATTAATGCTTCGATCTCTTTTGGATCAGAGGGAACAAATCCAGTGAGATTCTCATTACCATTAACCGTAACCAAAATATCATCTTCGATTCTTATTCCTATTCCCTTCCATTTATCTTCTACATCAGCAGATGATGGTATGTAGATACCAGGCTCAACTGTTGTAACCATGCCAGGCTTAAACTTCATAAACTCACCTTCTTCCATGTAATCTCCAGCATCATGAACATCAATTCCTAACCAATGACCAATTTTATGCATATAAAAATTCTTAAAGGCTCCTGCGGCATGCAAATCTTCCATTGAACCATTTAATATTCCTAGATCAATCAAGCCCTGTGTAATAATTTTTTCAGAGATTATTTGAGCATCCATTACATTATTATTGGTGGAGATTGCTTCAATACTTTTAAATTGCGCCTCTAAAACCACTTCATAAATGGCAAGTTGGGGAGCGGTGAATTTACCATTAATTGGATAAGTTCTTGTAATATCAGATGCATACAATTCAAACTCACATCCTGCATCAACTAGAAGCAACTCACCATCTTTTAAGGATTTTGAATTTTCAACGTAGTGAAGAACACAAGCATTTTCACCACCTGCAACAATAGGCGTGTAGGCAGAAAAACGTCCTCCTCTTTTTGAAAATTCATACAGGTAAAATGCCTCCACTTCCTGCTCTGTCATCCCTGACTGAACAAATTTCATTGCCTCTACATGAGCTTCAGCAGAAATTTGACAAGCCTTTTTCATTATTTCAATCTCATCTTCATCTTTTATAAGTCTTTGGTTTCCGATCTTAGATGATGCATCAGCAATATCGATAGCTGCGCTGTGTCTATCTTTTGATTTTGCAGTTTTAATCCACTCAATAATATCTGCATCTAAAGTCTGGCTCTTTCCAACTGGGTAAAAAACTTGATTGCGACCCGCTAACAGATCTGGCAATCTGTTATCAATTTCTGTGTTATTAAATGCAAGATCAAAACCATGATCATTCATGGCGCCCTCTGGTCCAGCTCTGTAACCATCCCAAATTTCTTTTAACTCATCTTTCTCTGGAACAAATGCTATTGATTGAACTTTATTTTTTTCGTTAACCAAAAGTACCAATGTTGACTCTGCTTCATTGAAGCCTGTTAAATACCAAAAATTGCTATCCTGTCTAAAAGCGTG
>CAYUHD010000001.1:0-25235 GCA_964444385.1 uncultured Gammaproteobacteria bacterium | reverse complement strand
AAATCTAATGCTTTAATTTTAACAAGTTTAGATTTAGCTTTTAAAAGTCAGCTTCCGCAAGAAAGCAATGCACTTTCAAAAACTTTAGAAAAAAACTTAAAAGATCTAGTTTTAAAAGTAGAGAAGTCCCTTATTTAATTAACTTAAATCTTCTTTAAAAATTGAGTGATGACTTTTTAAAATTAAGTGGCTTATAATGAACTTAACTGGTTCATTTGCCAACTTATCGAGATTCTTTGAACCGATAATATATTTAAAGGTGATTTTCCACTGCTGCTGTTGTGCATTACCATTGAGGGAAGCCTGATGTAGTAAGAGCTTCACCACCTGGCCTTTCGGTTCAGGTAACGATGAGTAGCGGTGAATTGGTTTGTAGTTAGCACAAATGTGAAAACAAAATATAGACAATCTATCCTTGAAGCAAGGCATGCTTTAAATCCATCTGAGGTCATCAACCTCTCCTCAGCAATACTAAAAACTGCCAATAAGGAATTAACCTTACAAGCTATTGAAACATTGGGCGGTTATTTTGCTACTAATAATGAGGTAGATATTGGACCCTTAACTAAAAAAAGAAATAAAAAAAATCTCATCACAACCTTCCCTGTCATTGGGCCCAATCAATCAATGAAATTGATTGCACCTAAAAACCTAGAAAAGCTAAATAAGAATAAATTTAATATATTTGAACCATCAAATGGTCTTGGGATCGCCCCAATCAAACATGAGGTAATAATTGTTCCATCAGTTGGAGTAGATAATAAAGGGTTTAGACTGGGATATGGTGGGGGCTACTATGACAGATTATTAATGCCTGTTTTGCAAAATAAAAATAGGCCCCTGATAGTAGGATTAATTTACGATTTTCAATTTATTAATGACTCCATCAATGAAAAGCATGACATTAAATTAGATGTTGTCTTTTCTGAGAAGCAAACAAAAAAATTTACATATTTCAAAAATTAGCTTCTTTAAATTTTTAATTTAGCTGTAAAGCTAAAAATATCTTCTGCAAGAGTTTCTGGATTCTCTAATGCTGCAAAATGACCGCCTGAATATTGGTTCCATTGAGTTATGTTATATATTTTTTCAGCCCAAGCTCTGGGCGGCCTTGCAATTTCATGCTCAAAAATTGCGCCGGCCATTGGTTGAGATACCTTATTCAAACTAAAGCCCAGTGGACCATTTTCATAATAAAATCTTACAGAAGAAGTAATGGATTCTGTATACCAATATAAAGATACAATTGCCAAAACTTCATCTAACGGAACAACAAGATGACTCGTATCTTTGTCAGCCCAAGCATGAAATTTTTCAATGATCCATGCTGCTAGTCCAACTGGTGAATCATTTAAACCATAGCCTACAGTCTGCGGTTTTGTGCTTTGAATTGCAAAATACCCATATCCTGTTGCTTGATATTTTTCTAGATTCTTCATCCCTTCCGCTTCCTCTGGAGAAACTCCCTCCAAAGGATCTTGTCCATCAGGAGGAAAAGCTAAAACTAGATTTAAATGGAGCCCTATACAATTTTCTGGAAAAAGCTCAGCAATCCATTTCGTCACTACAGCTCCCCAATCTCCCCCTTGAGCAATATATTTATCGTATCCCAAAGCAAGCATCAATTCATTCTCAAGCTTTGCAACCTCTTGGGCGTTCATTCCTTGCTCTTTAGGTTTATCAGAAAAGCCGTATCCAGGAATAGCTGGGCATACTACATCAAATTCTATTCCATCCTTGCCCTTTGTTAATAGCGGTATAACTTTTAGAAATTCTTGCACACTTCCAGGCCATCCATGCGTCAACAATAATGGGATTGCATTTTTTGAATTAGATTTTTGATGAAGGTAATGAAGCTCCAATCCTGATTTAGTTTTATATTTAAAACTGCCTGCCTCATTTAATTTCGATTCATGTTTTCGCCAATCAAAACCATTTCTCCAAGTTTTAATAGCCTCTTCAATATATGACTTCTTTGCACCCAGGGTCCATCGATCATCATTAATTTCATCTGGCCACCTAGTTAAATCAATCTTTTTGTTTAAAAGTTCAATTTTCTCATCGGGTATAAAAATTTTAAATTCTTTAATCACTATTTAAGAAATTCCTTATAAGCGGTATTTTCTGTTTCCTCAACAAAACTATAATCTAGGGACTTTAAATGATTTTCTAGAGCATCTTTTGATTGGTTTTTATCCTCAATGCCAATAAGCACATTGGCAAATGCTGCTCCAAGGTTTCGATAATGGAATAAAGAAATGTTCCACTTAGAACCAAAATCTTTTAAGAAGCCAACCAAAGCTCCTGGTCTAACTGGAAATTGGCATCTATATAATCTCTCAGAATCTCTTTCCGAAATAATACTCTTGTGCCCACCCACCATATGTCGAAGATGGTCATTAGAAATTTGATTCTTTGTTAAATCAGAAAATTTAAACTTGCTTTTTGTAAGCTTGCTTTTAATTTTTTTAAATGCATCTTCGTTTTCAGTTTTAATTCCGACAAGAACATGCGCATCTACCTTATTGGCAAACCTATAGTTGAACTCTGTAATCTGCGATCGCCCAAAGACCTTGCAAAGTCTCAAAAAGCTTCCGGGTTTCTCTGGAATTTTAATACTTAGAAGCTTCTCTCTATTTTCTCCAACTTCAGACCTTTCAACTATGTAACTCAACCTCTCAAAATTTACATTTGCTCCGCTACTGATGGCTAATAATCGTTTGTTTGAAATTTTGGTAGCATATTTTTTTAATCCAGCTAAAGCAAGAGCGCCAGCTGGCTCTGAAAGCACTCTTGTGTCTTCAAAAATATCTTTCACTGCGGCACATAGCTCATCGATGCTTACAGTAATAACCCCATCAACGCATTCCCTAATAACATCAAAGTTATGTTTTCCAATACGTTCAACTGCAACGCCATCTGCAAACAGCCCTACCTCTCGCAAACGAACTCTTTTGTCTGCCTTAATTGCTTCGACCAAACAGGCTGAATCTTCAACCTCAACACCATAAACTTTTGTTTTTGTTTGTTTTTGAGCTACCCAGGCACTTATTCCTGCCAAAAGACCTCCTCCCCCAACCGGAACAAAGATTACGTCTAATTCGTTGTCTTCATCCAAAATTTCTTTGCCTATGGTGCCCTGTCCAGCAATGGTTAATGGATCATCAAAAGCTTCGATGAACTCAAGATTTTGCTCTTTTGCCATCTGCAATGCTTTTTTTGATGCTTGATCAAAATTATCTCCATGGAGCAAAACCTTAGAACCAAATCCTTTAACAGATTTCACCTTTATTTCTGGAGAGGTTACAGGCATCACTATTAAGCAAGGGATTTTTAGTTTTTTACATGCATTTGCAACGCCCTGAGCATGGTTTCCAGCAGAGGCAGTTAAAACACCCCTCTTCTGCTGATGCGAGCTTAAATTAGCAATTTTGTTATATGCACCTCTAATTTTGAATGAAAAAATTGGCTGCATATCTTCACGCTTTAAGAAAACTTCATTATTTAATTTATTTGATAGATTGGCAGCAAAGCTTATAGGTGTATTTTTTGCAACATCATATACTTTAGATTTAACAATTAAATCTAAGTATTTCTTAGAAGATTTAAATGAACCTGATTTTTTTATTTTAAGTCGCATAATAATTTAAGTATTATACCCATAATGAGCAATTCAAAATTAAATGCTTCAATTGAGGCCATTAAATATATAAAGCCCAAAATTGATTTGAATTCAATTATTGGGGTTGGAACAGGATCTACTGTCAATTACTTCATTGAGGAGCTTGCAAAAATCAAAAATCTTTTTAAAGGTGCTGTATCTAGCTCAGAAGCTTCTACACAATTACTAAACAATTTTGGTATTGAAGTATTTGAGCTCAACGATGTAAATGAAATTCATTTATATGTTGATGGAGCCGATGAAATAGATACTTTTCATAATCTTATAAAAGGTGGGGGTGGAGCTCACACGAGAGAAAAAATTGTCGCATCAGCATCAAATGAATTTGTATGCATAGTAGATGAGTCTAAGTTGGTTAATATCTTAGGTGATTTCCCAGTGCCAATAGAAGTAATTATGAAAAGCAGGAGTTATGTTGCCCGTGAGATTGTAAAAATTGGGGGTACTCCTAAACTAAGAAAAGATTTTTTAACCGATCAGGGAAATCAAATTTTGGATGTTTCCGATTTAAAAATTGAGGATCCATCAATGCTTGAACAAGAAATTAACCTAATTCCAGGTGTTTTGGATAATGGAATTTTTGCAAACTGCAAGCCCCAGAAAGTTATCGTAGGGAAAAATTAAAGTACAGCTTGGATTGCTGAAACCAATCTTTCAGATTCTGGTGTTACGCTCGATTTATAATGCTCAATTACTTCGCCGTCTCTACCTATTAAATATTTAGCAAAGTTCCACTTTGGCTCTTTCCCAGATGCGGCTATAAGTTTTTTATAAAATGGATGGGCTTTCTTTCCCTTAACTTTAGCGGTAGCGAACATGGGAAACTCTACGCCATACTCAGTACTACAAAATTCTGCAACTTTTGCTTCAGAAGAAAACTCCTGAAAAAAGTCTCTTGAAGGAATGCCTATAATCATTAATCCATCATCTTTATATTTTGTATACAGTCTCTGTAAGCCTGCATATTGAGGGGTGTATCCACATCTGCTCGCAACATTAACGACTAAAACAACATTTCCAGAGTATTCGCAAAGATTTTGATCATCATCTGAATCTAAAACTCTTAGGGTGCTATTAAGAATATCTGAACAGGCAAATGATGTAATTGAAAATATAGATAATGTAAGGACAAAAAGGTTTTTCATCCTCTAAATATTACACTAACGGTGAAATAGCGTAAATAGAGCATAGAAAGATTAAAACTAATACTAATAATTCAAACTCTTCAACTAACCTATTTTTCATAGCGCTCCTTAAGTAAGAGGTGGAGGGCTAAAGCCCTCCTTAATTCCAAAGAATTACCAACAAATCATAGGGGGAAGAAATGTTGATAACTATTATTATATATATTTATAATAAAATATCAATATTAAATATAAATTAATTATAACTATTTATATATATAAATAATACTTATATATATAAGAAAATGCTCTTGATATAACAAATATACGCTTAATGCTTTAAAAGAATATATAATTTCAGATTAAAAAATTAAATTTAGAGAGAGTTATGACAAATGAATTAAAAGGCAAAGTAAATTACACAGTTAATGGTAATATTGCTATTCTTGAAGTTGATAACCCCCCTGTTAACCCCCTAAGTAGTGGCGTTCGAGTTGGTTTATCTGAATGTGTTAATAAAGCAAATGATGATGAGTCAATTGAAGGAATCATTCTTACAGGTGCAGGGAGATCCTTTATAGCTGGTGCTGATATTTCTGAATTTGGAAAAAAGGCTGATGGTCCTGATCTCCATACCACGCTTCGGGAAATAGAATTCAGTAAGAAGCCTGTATTGGCAGCAATAAATGGAACTGCTCTTGGTGGCGGCCTTGAGACCGCACTTGTATGTAATTACAGAATGGGTACTAATAAAGCTATTGTTGGCCTTCCTGAGGTTAATTTAGGCTTATTACCTGGTGCAGGAGGCACACAAAGGCTTCCAAGGCTTATTGGGCCATCTCAGGCCTTAAAAATGATGATTTCAGGTGCGCCAATATCTGGTAAAAGGGCTTTGGAACAAGGTGTAATAGACGCTATTTCAGATAATTCCTTGATTGAAGATGCTATTGCCTTTCTTCAAGAAAAAATTGGCTTGAATGAACACCCTAAAGTAAGGGATAAAAATGAAAAATTGCTTGAAGCTAGGGGTACAGAAAATGTTTTGGCAGAAGCTAAGGCGCTGGCCTCCAAAACTAGGAGAGGTCAATTTGCACCAGGTCAGATAATAGCTTGTGTAGAGACCGCTATTAATGAAGATGATTTTGATACTGGAATGAAAAAAGAATCTGAATATTTTCTTGAATGTTTAATGAATCCTCAACGCGAAGCTATGATTCATATTTTCTTTGGCGAGCGTGCAGCTTCTAAGATTTTAGATATTCCAAAAGAAACTCTTCGTCTACCAATTAATAGCGCGGGAATTGTCGGGTCTGGAACAATGGGGGGCGGCATTGCTATGAATTTTGCAAATGCAGGTATCCCTGTCTTGGTTCTTGATCAAGATAAAAAGAATTTAGATAGGGGCATGGGGGTCATAGAAAAAAATTATCAGATGATGGTAGATCGAGGAAGAATGTCACAAAAGCAAAAAGATATGGTTATGGGTTTAATAACCCCCACCCTTTCATATGATGATCTTTCTGAGGTGGACATAACCATTGAAGCGGTTTATGAAAATTTAGATTTGAAAAAAGAAATCTTTAAGACTTTAGATGAAGTTACCAAGGATGATGCAATCCTTGCATCTAACACCTCGGGTTTAGATATTGATGCAATAGCATCATCAACCAAAAGGCCTGGAAAGGTAGTGGGCACTCACTTTTTTAGTCCAGCAAATATTATGCGGTTGCTTGAGGTTGTTAGGGGGAAGGATTCTTCTGATGAGACAATGGCAACAGTTATGTCTCTAGGAAAGAAAATGGGTAAGGCGGCTGTTGTTTCACTTAATGCACCTGGCTTTATAGGAAATAGAATGCTAGCCGGATATACACATCAAGCTAACTTGTTGCTTCTTGAAGGAGCATTACCCAATCAAGTAGATAGTGCCTTAGAGTCATTTGGTATGAGTATGGGGCCATTTAGAATGTTAGATTTAGTAGGTTTAGATCTAGGCTGGAGAGCTCGAAAATTAGCGAATATTGAAACTCCTCTCACCAATAAAATCTCAGATGCATTGTGTGAACAAGATAGATTTGGCCAAAAGAACTCTAAAGGATTTTATAATTATTCAGAGGGCTCAAGAGCTCCAAATCCTGCTCCAGAAAATGAAGCAATATATAATGAAATATCTAATCAAAACAATATTGTAAGAAGAGAAATTTCTGATCAAGAAATTATAGATAGGTGTATTTTAGCTCTTGTTAATGAGGGGGCTCGAATTCTAGAGGAGGGTGTTGCTCAAAGATCTGGTGATATGGATATCGTCTATATTAATGGTTACGGCTTTCCAATTTGGAGGGGCGGCCCAATGTTTTATGCAAACCAGCTAGGTTTAACAGAAGTAATCAAAAAAATAAGTAGTTTTTCAGAATTAGACGAGAACTTTTGGAAGCCTGCAGCATTATTACAAAAACTAGCTGATGAATCAGGCGTGTTTGGAGAGGCTCCGGTGGCGGAAGAAAGGGCTGAGCTGCTAGGCTTTAAAAAGGCAAATATGGGTGGTGTATAGGTCTAAAACGCCTATAAATAGATATTTACAGCAGTTTTTACTGGAATCATCTCAAAAAGCTCTAAAACATCATGATTTAGCATCCTAATACAGCCATGTGATGCCTTTTTGCCTATTAAGCCCTCTTCATGAGTACCATGAATGTAGATAAATCTATTGAAAGAATCTACATTATTACCCTTGTTAAAGCCTTCAGTTAGGCCTGTAAGCCACATTATCCTGGTTGTAATAAAATCATCCTCTGAATCAATGGCTTCATGGATGATATTAACTTTTTGAGGAATATGTTGGCGACTAACAAAAAATTGATATTTTTCAACATTTGTGCCTATTTTTGTTTCAATCTCATGACTTCCAAGAGGAGTCTTGAATGAGTTCACGGTCTGGCCTTCTCCGTAAGCTGAACTAGAGATTGGATAGCTTCTTATAAGGCCGTCATTATAAAGTAAGTAAAGCCTTTGCTCGGAAATACTTATATTTATAGAATAATCTGCACATAAGGCTAAAGAAAAGAATGGAAGTAAAATAAAAGAAATAAATCTCATTTTCTTAATCTTAATACAAGAAGTTGTATCAACAAAATAAAAGATATTAGAGGAGTAACTAAATAACCAAATCTATAAAAAAAGCTTGATTCTGTGGTTTTATAGATTTTACCTATTAATGAACCTCTTGCTCCTTTGGGTAATAAATTAACAATTGTTCCTTTATTATCAACAATTGTTGAAATACCGTCTGAAGTTCCTCTAGCTATCCATTTATTGGACTCGATTGCCCTTGCCCTGACTATTTGTAAATGTTGATATGGACCATATGATCTACCAAACCAAGTGTCATTGCTTATATTCACTATAAAGTGAGCATCTTTAGTCTCTCTTAAATAACTTAGGGGGAATGCAACATCAAAACAAATCATTCCTAAAATTTTAAAATTACCGATTTCAAAAAGGCCCTGGTTTGATTGTCCTTCACTTACTGATGACATAGGCAAATCAAAAAACCCAATTAAACCTCTTAAAATACCCTCAAAAGGTACATATTCTCCAAAAGGTACAAGATGTCTTTTAGAATAACTTTGATTGGTCCCTAGAACAGTCATTGCGTTATATAGGCTATTGTTTTTATATTCCCATGCTCCAGACATAATAGTTGGAGCCTCATCTACCCTTGTGAACAAATTTTTCATTTTTGGACTAGAGCTTAAGTATGGGAAGGGTGACTCAGGCCAAATTATTAGATCTGCATTTAAATTCTCATTCGTTAAATCAATCAATGTATCTTCAATATTTAAGTAAGCTTCTGGCTGGAATTTTCTAAAAGGATCTAGGGATGGTTGAATAATTGCAAGACTTAAGCTTTCACCAAGGGTTTCTTTCTGATTATTCTGATAGGGCAACAAAATTGATAAACAAAGCATACCTAAGACAAAAAGATTCTTTTTTTTGTTAAGTGCAGATAAAGCTATCAATGATGATAAAAAATAAATAATAAATGAGGCGCCATATACTCCAAAAATTGGAATCACGCTTACAGCAAAAGTATCTATAAATACCAAGCCCGGTAAAAGCCATGGAAAGCCTCCTAGAAACAAAAATCTTGATAGCTCCAATAGCGTTAACAAGCTTGAAAAAACCATGCTGCTTAAAAAAATATTTTGATTAAACTCAATCAATTTTATAGTTGAAAAAGGGGCGATAAATACAATAGAAAGAAGAATCCCCATTAATATAACTATGGAAATAGATATTATAAAGTTGGTATTTCCATAATAGTAAATACTTACTATTAACCATCCTGTTCCGCTTATCCAATACCCAGTACCCCAAGCAATTGCGCGCTTTAAAGCTTGTGTAAAATTTGTAGAATTAATGACTGAATAAATGAATATTATCAGAGATATTACGATAGCTAATTTTATGTTAAATGGGCTAAATGCAAAAGCAG
Organism: uncultured Gammaproteobacteria bacterium; assembly: GCA_964444385.1. Classification (GTDB taxonomy): domain Bacteria; phylum Pseudomonadota; class Gammaproteobacteria; order Magnimaribacterales; family D2472; genus D2472. Next base: position 15,937 of record CAYUHD010000001.1, on the reverse strand, counting down.
AAATTCCGCCAATAAATCCTAGAAATAAATACTGAATGAAAGGAAAGCTATATATTTGTTTTAATGGTGATGCCAATTTTTTTTATTTTTCTTTTGTCCGCAGCCGTCACTGCAAGAATCATATTATCTAATTCAATTTTATCGCCAACCTTAGGGAGAAATCCTAATTTGCTAATAAATAACCCAGCCAAAGTTTCAGCATCCATACCATTAAAATTCTTATTAAATTTATTTTCAAATTCCGAGAGTTCTAATGTGGCATCAGCAATATATTCATGCTCACTTACCTGAATCAGATCTTCATCATCAAAATCATGCTCGTCTTCAATTTCCCCGACAAGCTCTTCGAGGATGTCTTCAATGGTCACTAGGCCAGATATAGTTCCGTATTCATCAATAACAATAGCCATATGTGATCGATCTTTCTTAAATTCTTCAAGCAAAGAATCAGCTTTCTTGGATTCTGGAACAACTTTAATGTCCCTAATGAGATTGTGGAGGTTAAAATCTTCTAAATCTGAATTTATTGTTGGTAGTAAGTCTTTAGCAAGCAAAATACCCTGAACTTCATTTTTAGCTGGTCCCAGAACAGGGTATCTAGAATGACCTGAATCAATAATTCTATTAATCATCCCTATAGGGTCTTCATCTGGCGCAAGAATTACCATTTCAACCCTAGGGACCATTATCTCTTTGACAGCAGTGTTTCCTAATCTAATTGCTCTTTCGGCTATGAACTGAGCCTCTTTATCTATTACTCTGGCGGTTAAGGCATCTTCAAGCAAAACAGATACGTCATCCAAGCTAGATGGCTTTATGGTAAAAAAACGTTTTATTTTGTTTAAAAAACTCGACGGAGGTTGGTCTTGATCAGTATCTTGGTTGGTCATATTAAGTAAGGGTTAGCTATTTTAAAAAACTCTAGGTATTTAATCTCTTGAGCCTCCATTATGTTGGCATCTTGGTCTTGTTTATGATCAAAACCTAATAAATGAAGTATTCCATGTGCTAATAGATGCATCATATGATCCTCCGCGTCTCTATTCAAGTTCTGTGACTCGTTTTGTATGTAAGAGATGCTCATTGCAATGTCGCCCAATTCACCTGTAATCTTTTGAATATCGTTACTAACAGGAAAAGATAAAACATTTGTATCTAAATCTTTTTCCCTAAACTCTTTATTAAGCTCTATCATTTCTTTGCTCGATATAAGTTTAAGATTTACTCTTAGCCCCCCTTTATTTTGATCAAGCAAAATATGTTCTGCCAATAAATCCAATCTTTTTTCTAACTCTGTTGGGAGCTCATGAAGGTCGCTAGCAGAAATATTTAAGCTCAATTTTTTTTGTGCTCAAATTGATCATATGCGTCCACAATTTTTTTTACCAAAGGATGTCTAACAACATCTTTTGAATTAAAAATAGTAAAACCAATGTTTTCTAATCCATCTAAAACCCTAAGGGCATGAACAAGCCCAGAATCAATATCTTTGGGGAGATCAATTTGAGTCATGTCACCATTAATAACCGCATAAGATCCAAAACCCATCCTTGTTAAAAACATTTTCATTTGATCAACAGTGGTATTTTGGCTTTCATCCATAATAATGAAAGCATTGTTTAATGTTCTTCCTCTCAAATACCCAAGTGGTGCCACTTCAAGGATTTCTCTCTCTAGCAAACGCACTACCTGTTCAAAACCAAGCATTTCATACAAAGCGTCATATAGAGGCCTAAGATAAGGATCAACTTTTTGCGACAAATCTCCAGGAAGAAAACCTAGCTTTTCACCTGCCTCAACAGCAGGGCGTATAAGAATAATTTTTTGTACATCTTCTTTAACAAGCATCTCAACAGCCCTTGCAACAGCTAGATAAGTTTTTCCAGTACCGGCAGGACCAACTCCAAAGTTAACCTCAAAATTATTCATATTGCCCAAATAATCATTTTGATTTTTGCCTCTTGGCTTAATAATTTTTTTCGGCGTTTTAATTATGTGCTCTTTCCCACCAGAAGATACAGAGCTTGAATTAATTTCTTCATTATTATTTATTACCATTTGAATGTTTTCTCTAGAAAGCTCAATTCCTTTCGATGTTGATATATATAAATCTTTTATTGCATTGGAGGCTTTTTTAATACTATCTTCTTCACCTGAGATGCTGATCTTATTTCCATTTTGAAAGATTTTAACCCCAAAGCTTTTCTCTACAAACTTAAGATTTTTATTTAATTCACCAACAAATCTTATCAAAATATTAGCATCATTTGGATTCAGTTCTAAGCTAGCAAGAGAGAAATCTTTCGACATTAATTTTCTATACTTCCTCTAAGGCTATTTGGCAGAGCTTCTTGAATTTGAATATTAACTAGGCGACCAACTAAATCTATTTTATCAGATTGAAAATTTACTATTCTGTTACAAATAGTTCTTCCTTGAAGTTGACCCGGGTCTCTTCTAGATTGACCATAAATTAAACAACTTTGAATTGTTCCTACCTTTTTCCGACTAAATCCAAAGGATAGTTGATTAAGTCTTGATTGCAAGATATCTAAACGCTCTTTCTTTTCTTGCAATAATACGTCGTCTGGCATTCCAGAGGCCGTTGTATTTGGTCTGGGGCTATATATAAAACTAAATGACTCATCAAACTGAACTTCATTTATAATATTCATAGTCTCTTGAAAATCATCCTTAGTTTCACCCGGAAACCCAACAATAAAATCAGAAGAAAAGCTCATATCAGGTCTTACAGCCCTTATCCTTTCTACAAGTTTTAGATATTTCTCTGCGTTGTATCTTCTTCTCATTAATTTCAAAATTTTATCTGAACCGCTTTGCACAGGTAAATGGACATGGCTAACTAATTCAGGAACCCTGTCATAAACTTCAACTAAGTCATCTTTAAATTCATGAGGATGGCTTGTGGTAAATCTAATTCTTTCAATGTTCTGAATCTTTGATGATAATTCAATTAGTTTGGCTAATGATGACTTCTCTCCCTTATGGGTTCCTTTAAAATTATTGACGTTTTGTCCAAGAAAATTAATTTCTTTGGTTCCTTTATCAGCTAAAACAGATACCTCATTGAGAATATCTTCAACACTCCTAGATACCTCATGACCACGAGTTTTGGGAACGACACAAAATGAGCAATACTTATTACATCCTTCAGCAATTGAAACAAAAGCTGATGGCTTGCCAGTGCCACTCACAGGAAAATAGTTAAATTTTTCTAGTTTTGGAAAAGAAATATCTATCTGGTTCTCATTGGTTTTTTCTTTATTTTTATATAGATCTGGAAGTTTATGCAGAGTTTGGGGGCCAAACACTATATCGACAGCAGGAGCTCTTTTAATAATATCTTTGCCTTCTTGTGAAGCAACACATCCACCAATTGCAATTTTTAATTCAGGTTTTTCCTCTTTAATCTTTCTCCATCTGCCTATTTGATGAAAGACCTTCTCCTGAGCTTTTTCTCTTATTGAGCATGTATTCAATATCAAAAGATCCGCCTGATCTTCACTTTCAGCAAGTTCAAAATCTTCTTCTTTCAAAAGATCCATCATCTTGGCTGAATCATACTCGTTCATCTGACAACCATGAGTTTTTATATATAATTTTTTTGTCATATCTAAATTATTGATAAAAATCTTTTATTATCAAATTTTGTTCCCATATAATTAATTATGACAAAAAAGAAGACTTACAAGATTATCTTTATGCAGCTTGGTGAAATATACGAAATTTTTGCTAAGCAAATTTATCAAAGTGATATGTATGGTTTCATAGAGGTGGAAGAGTATATATTCAAACAAAATAAACAGCTAGTAGTGGACCCAACATCTGAAAAATTAGAAAAAGAATTTAAATCTGTACAAAGATCATATATTCCCATTAATTCAGTAATTAGGATAGATGAAGTGGTTGAGTCTGGGGAAGCTAAGATAAAGCAAAATAAAAATCAGGTATCGCCTTTGCCAATAAATATTCAGCCTGCAAATAAGTAAGGCCAATTTTCGAAATTTAATCTTTAATGTTAAACAATTTTTACAAATCGCTGTTAACATTTTGTAATGAAAAGAAGGCAGGCCATAAAAATATCTTCAATTAGTGCCATTGGAGTTACAGCGTCACTTAGTACTAGCTGCTCAAAAAATACTTTTTTTTTCAATCACGGCGTTGCCAGCGGAGACCCGCTAGAAGATAGAGTAATTTTATGGACTAGAGTAACACCAAAACAACCTGGTCCACTCGAAGCAATTCTTGAAATTTCAGAAAGTAAAAACTTTTCAAAAATAGCATTTTCAAAAAGGTTACAAACCTCCTCTATAACAGACTACACAATTAAATATGATTTTTTAGCTAGCAGATATTGCGATAGCGATAAAGGATTTTTTTATAGATTTAGAGCAGGGGATGTTATTTCTGAAATTGGTAAATCAAAGACATTCTCTAAAAGCATTTTAAAGGTAAAGATTGGAATATTTAGTTGTAGCAATTATCCAGCAGGGTTTTTCAATGCTTATCAAGCTGCCGCGGAAAAAGATGATTTAGATCTTTGGTTGCATCTAGGCGATTATTTATATGAATACCCTATGGGTGGCTATGCTACTACCAAAGCCGAAAAACTAGGAAGGGTCCCGAGCCCCCTTCACGAAATGATCACCCTTTCTGATTACAGACAAAGACATGCTCAATATAAACTTGACCAAGGCTCTCAGGCTCTTCATAAAAATGCACCACTTATAGCGGTATGGGATGATCATGAATTTTCAAATAATACTTGGAAGCGAGGTGCAGAAAATCATTCTAAAGATGGGACGGAAGGAGATTTTTATACTCGAAGATCTGCAGCAATCAAAGCATATTATGAATGGATGCCCATCAGAGAACAGAAAAATAAACGAAAAATATTTAGAGAATTCACTATAGGAAAACTCATACATTTAGTCATGTTAGATACCAGGCAATATGCCAGAGATAAACAAATTCAACCAAAAGACTACCTGAGCAAATCTGGGTTCAATCAAGCTAAATTTTATAACAATCTTAATTCAAATGATAGAAACCTACTGGGCTTTGAACAGCTATCTTGGGTTGAAAATAGCATTTTAAAGGCAAATGCTGTTTGGACTATTTTTGGTCAACAAGTCTTAATGACAAAATTGAAGTTCCCTGATTTAAGTGAAATGATAAAAGCAGAGGATATTCCAAGCTTTTTAAAGCCTTATTTAAAATTTCGTGGCTTAGGGATACCTTCTAATCTTGATGCATGGGATGGCTACCCCGAAGAAAGAAAAAAACTTTACCAATTAATGAGCAATGCAGGAAAGCGGTTTATTAGTCTGGCTGGAGATACCCATAATAGTTGGGTTTCTGAGCTGCAAAATCATCATGGTGAAAAGGTAGGGGTAGAGCTAGGGGCCCCCTCTGTGACATCGCCTGGAATTACAGATAGATTGAATCTTAATGAAAGAGAGTTTGTTGAAAGCATTGTGGAAATCAATAAAGAGCTTCAATGGATGGACCCCACTAATAGAGGTTTTCTTTCTTTAGACATTAAAAAAGATTCAATCTTGGCCACTTTTAATTACATAAAAGAATTGGATAAGATCAACCCTAAAATTAAATCATCAAAATCCTTTGTAATCCATCAAAAAGAGCTAAAATTGGAAGAGCTCAAATCTTAACTCAGTCAAATAACATTTCTTTGTAAAGCTTCAATTCATTTATTGATTCTTTAATATCATCTTTGGCTCGATGTGAGCCTTTTTTCTCATAAGTCTGAGCGTCATTCATCCATCTTGAAATAAGTTCTTTTACAGAAGAAACATCTACGTGCCGATAATGAAAATATGATTCTAAATCTGGCATATACTTTGCTAAAAACCTTCTATCATGAGAAACGGTATTCCCACACATTGGAGATTTCTTGTTGCCTACATACTTTGAAATAAATTCTAGAGTCTCTATCTCTGCAGCTTGCTCGGAGATACTGCTCTCATGAACAGATTTAATTAGACCAGAATTTCCATGCTGATTGGTATTCCATTCATCCATATTATCCATAAGTTCTTTAGCTTGATTAATGACTAAATTAGGGCCTTCGGCAACAATGGTAAGATTAGTATCTGTAATAATGGTAGCAATTTCTATAATTCTCTCTTTCTCTGGATCCAATCCTGTCATCTCAAGATCGATCCAGATTAAATTTTGATTTGATTTTTGAGTAGACATATATGTTGTTAAATTTTAACTATAGTGTATTTTGAGCCGAAGATGTTAAAAGTTCAAACTGGTCAAATAGTTGAGTTCTATTCAAACTCATGCTGTGTTGTATCAGAAGGCAAGGAATTTAAATGTAAAATCCTTGGAAGAATCAATATTGTAGTCGGAGACCTCGTCGAGATAGAGCCAATTCATGATGGGGGTAACTATCAAGGGTTAGTTACAAAGCGTTTGAATAGATTGACTGTGCTTTATAAGTCAAAAGAAAAGACCAAAAAACCAATAGCTGCGAACATTTCAAATATTGGTATTTTAGTCGCTAAAAGCCCCAAAACCAATCTTGATTTTGTAGATAAATGGATAGCAATTTCCCTCAATGCCTCCATAGAGCCTTTTATTATTTTTAATAAAATCGATGTTTTAAAAAATGACGTCTTTAAAGAAAATAGAAAAGTTTATGAAGACATCGGAATAAAGACTTTTGAAATTTCAGCTAAATTATTAACAAATATAAATGATTTAAAAGAATATCTTTTAAAAAAAACTACTATGTTTGTAGGCACCTCTGGCTCTGGTAAGTCAACACTGACCTCCGCAATCACTGGAAAAAAAATCTTATCGAGAGCACTTTCTAAAAATCAAGGCGTTCATACAACCTCAGTTTCTACTCTATATAATGCCAATGATATGCAGCTAATTGATTCTCCGGGAGTTAGAGATATTGGCATAGATCATCTAAGTTCAAATGAAATTATCTTGGGTTTTTCAGAAATTATGAATTTTTCTACAAGGTGCGCTTATCCAAAGTGCTCCCATGAAAATGATGAGGGTTGCGCAGTTATAAATGCAGTGCAAAATGGTGGTATTAAAGAAAGTAGATACAATAATTTTATCTTTTTAAGTCAGGGAAAATGAATGAGTGATAAGACACATTTTGGCTTCCATGAAGTCGATGTTGACAAAAAGGCCGGTCATGTAGGAGGGGTCTTTCATTCTGTCGCTGAAAAGTATGACTTGATGAATGATGTAATGTCATTAGGCATGCACAGGCTTTGGAAGAAAATATTGATTGAGCTTTCTGAATTGAATGAGAATTCTGTAGTTCTTGATATTGCAAGCGGCACAGCTGATATACCAAGATTGATTAGCAAAAAATTTAAATCTGCATCAATTCATGTAACAGATATTAATGAATCAATGCTTGCCCTAGGAAAGGATCGGGCAATAAATGAAAACTTCTTTCAAAATTGCAGCTTTGCTTTGGCTTCTGGGGAAAGTCTTCCATACCAAGATCATGCTTTTGATTTGGTGACTATTGGATTTGGACTGCGTAATTTCACCAACAAATTAAATGGGCTCAAAGAAATGAAAAGGGTTTTAAAGCCAGGAGGCATTTTATTAATTTTAGAATTTTCTAAACCAACCAATTCTCTATTTTCTAAAGTATATGATTGGTATTCCTTTAACATAATTCCTAAATTAGGCAGTCTTTTTGCCAATGACTCCGAAAGCTATCAGTACCTTGCTGAATCTATAAGGATGCATCCTGATCAAAAGACATTAAAAAATATGGTTATAAATGCGGGCTTTGAGCAATGTAAATTTTATAATCTTGTAAATGGAGTTGTGGCAATTCATCAGGCAAAGTAATTATGCGCATATCTTTAGATCAATTTTTACAAGAAATAACTGATTAATGAATATTTTACTTTCAATCTTAGATTGCTTAAAAATTTTGTTTCAAGCGTTAAGGTTTGGCATTGTAAATATACCCATTGAAAATAGTAATTCTATTGCCATTCGAACTCTTGGCTTCCTAAATCCTTTTTTTATTTTTAATCGTAAAATTCCTCATGGGCTCAGGATAAGAAAATTCTTAGAAAGCCTTGGTCCTATTTTTATAAAGTTTGGTCAATTACTATCAACAAGATCAGATGTAGTACCCATAGAAATAACTTCTCATCTAAAAGGATTAACTGATCAATGTAAGCCATTCCCAACAAAGTCAGCAAAAGAAACAATTGAGAACAGCCTAAAAATTAACATTGATGATGTATTCGAAGATTTTGAAGACATACCATTAGCAGCGGCATCATTAGCACAAGTCCATAGAGCAAAGATTAGAAACACATCTGAAAGGGTGGTTATTAAAGTTTTAAAGCCTGGGATTCATAAGAAAGTCAGAAGAAATCTAAGAGTAATGAGGGCCGGAGGCTTTTTAGTAAACTTATTTTATAAAGAAAGCAGTAGGCTGAGATTAAAAGATATCATTAATGATTATGAAAAAACGATTTTTAAAGAATTAGATTTAAAGATTGAAGCAGCAAACACAACTGTCACCAAGAAAAACTTTGCTGACTCAGATTTATTATTTATTCCAAAAGTTTTTTGGGATCAAACTACTGTTAATGTTTTAACTTTAGAAGAAATTGATGGGATAGCCTGCACAGATATACAGTCCATGGATAGGTTTAACATAGATCGAAAAGCTCTAGCAGAAAATGGGGTAAAAATTTTTTTAGATCAGGTTTTTAGAGACAATTTTTTCCATGCCGATATGCATCCTGGAAACATTTTTGTCAGAAAAATTAATGTTAATCAGCCAAGTTATATAGCTATTGACTGCGCTATTGTTGGATCGCTCAGCAGAGAGGACCAATATAATTTAGCGAGAATGTTGCAGGCAACTTTAAAACAAGACTACTACAAACTATCTGAACTATTTATTGGGGCTGGCTGGGTATCTAGTGAAACCAATAAAGCGGAATTAGAACAAACCTTAAGAGCAACCTGTGAACCCATTTTTGAAAAACCTCTGTCAGAAATAGAGTTCGGAAATTTATTGCTGTATTTGTTTGATTCAACCAGACAGTTTGGTCTATCAGTTCAACCATCATTAATGCTCCTACAAAAGACGTTGATTCATATTGAAGGAATGGGAAGAGAAATATATGCAGATCTTGATTTCTGGGGTCTTGCTGAGCCATATATAGATCAATGGATTGATAAACAATTTAGCCCAATGAAGCTAAAAGAGTTTCTTGAGAATAATCAGTATGAAATTTTAGATAAGGCCTCCTCTTTGCCGGGAGAAATTTTTGATTTGGTTGATAACATCAAATTTCTAGCAAATGATGGCAAAAAAAATGCTGATCTTGTTAAAAATCTTGAAGCCAGACTACAAAATCAGCGAAAATGGCAAAATCTAACTATACTTACACTTATAGGTATTATTATGGTTCTTGTGGGGACAATGTTGCCATGAAGATCAGGAGTAAATTATGGGAATAGGTGGAATAAGTTTTTGGCAGATACTAATTATATTGGTCGTGATACTAATTTTATTTGGCGGCAAAAAAATTAGAACTATGGGTTCAGATCTAGGAGAAAGCCTTAAAGGATTTAAAAAAGCCGTTAAAGATGAGGATTCAAATACAAACACTGAATCTAAATCAGACGATCAATAAAAATTGCTACAAATTGGATTTCTTGAGATTTTAATTATCCTGCTTGTCGGGATAATAGTTATTGGCCCTGATCAATTACCTGGATTCATAAAATCTTCGATAAAAGCCTTCACAAGATTACAAAATAAGTTCTTTGAGTTTAGATCATCTATAGAAAGAGATATAGGAGCTGAAGATCTTAAGCAGGATATTTTTAATGAGTTAAAGATGGAGGAGCTTCAAAAGGAAGAAGATGAGCGATCCAAATAACATGACATATGTGGGGCACTTAAAGGAGTTACGTTCAAGGTTGATTAGAATGTTTCTATTTGTTGGAGTCATTCTTATATGTTGCTTGCCTTTTACGAATCATATTTATAACTTTATATCTACTCCTTTGATCGAGCTTCTTCCTGCGGGGAGCGCCATGATTGCCACTGAAGTGGCCTCACCATTTATTGCCCCATTAAGGATAACTATTTACTCAGCTATATTGATATCAGTTCCTTATTTTCTTATTGAGTTCTGGGGATATGTATCTCCTGGTTTATATAAAAAAGAAAAAGCTTTTGTAGCCCCTTTAATTATCTCTTCAGTGATTCTTTTTTATGTCGGAATTATTTTTGCTTATTTTGTTGTAAGTCCAATCATTTTAAGTTTCTTCATTGCAGCAGCTCCAGATTCTATTCAGGTCATGACAGACATAAATAAATATTTGGACTTTGTATTAAAGTTATTTTTTGCCTTTGGTTTTGCCTTTGAGATTCCCGTGGCAACATTTCTTGTCATCACAACTGGGCTTGTTTCTAAAGATAGGATTAAAAGAATGAGGCCCTATTTGATTATTAGTTTTTTCGTGATTGGGATGTTTCTAACGCCGCCAGATATTTTTTCTCAATTATTCTTAGCTATCCCCATGTGGCTATTGTTTGAAATAGGCCTCTTAGTATCAAAGGACGCAAAAAGCTAGTCTTTAAGAAAATCAACATTAAGCCTTTCGATCCATGTATCTGAAGAAGGCATTTGAGCAGATAAGATCATTTCTAATAGATCTTTTGGATTGTCAGAAACAAGCACTTGTTTTTGATTCTCAATAGAAACAAATTCATCATCAACAGAACGTTGTAACCAATCCATGAAGCCATCGTAATAGCCATTAATGTTCAACAAACCAACAGGTTTATTGATGCCGCCTAATTGGTTGCTTACCATGACCTCAAGTAGCTCATCCAAAGATCCCACGCCTCCAGGTAAAACAATAAAAGCATCGCTCATATCTAAAAATTTTTCCTTCCTTTCAAAAAGAGAGTGCGTAATGATTGTCTGATTAATATTTGGATTCGTTAGTTCAAATTCATCAAGTGACTTTAATGTAATCCCTGTGGCCCTCCCCCCATAATTGATAGCAGTATCAGCAACAATTTTCATTAAGCCAACATTACCTCCACCAAATATAACTTCTAAGCCCTTCTCAGCCATAAGCTTGCCAATTTGTTCTGCTGATTTTTTATATTCTGGTGATTTGCCAAGATGTGCTCCACAAAAAACTGATATTTTTTTAATTGTCATGATGGAAGTCCTAAAATATGTTTTGAAATAATGTTTAGCTGAACCTCTGAGCTTCCTCCGGCAATAGTATACGCTTTAGAATAAAAAAAAGACTTAGCAATTTCTTGTTTCGATCCTTCGCCTTTTTCAACAACTTCTAAGCCTCCCGCACCAAGGCTTGCTACATTAAGCTCCCATCGAGCTTGAGCCTCTTCAGTGCTTACATATTTTAATGTTAATGCTGCTGGGGAAAAGCCACTCTTGGACTCATTTGCAGTCCTTGTCATAGTTAGCTCAATTAAATGATTACGCATCTCATGCTTAGTGATTTTTTTATGTAATTTAAGTTGGCCAGGCATTCTTAATGCGCCACTATTTTTATAGGTTTTGATAGGTTCAATATCAACAGCTCCTTCACTCCCAAGATCTGCCATCATGGTTCTTTCAAATTCAAGAAGCCTTTTTGCAACTTTCCACCCGTCATTTTCACCTGCAATCCTATGAGATTGTCTGGCTACCACGTCATCAAAAAAGACTTGGCAAAAAGGAGATAGGCCGCTAAGCAGTTTAATTGGTTTAATATCAATATTGGGCTGCTTCAAATTTAATAAGATAAAAGATATGCCCGCTTGTTTCTTTTCTGTTTTAGCTGTTCTGACCAGACAATACATCCAATCAGCTTTATCGGCTTCAGATGTCCAGATTTTTGATCCATTTATAATATATTCTTTATCTTTTAGCTTTGCTGAAGTTGAGACATTGGCTAAATCTGATCCGGCGCCTGGTTCAGAAAAACCCTGGCACCACCAAATTTCACCTCTTGAAATTTTAGGTAGAAATTCTCTTTTTTGATCTTCGGTCCCAAATTCTAAAATAACAGGTCCTAACATTGAGATACCAAAATTAATTTGAGCAGGACGACAACCAAAAAAATTTAGACGGGTTCTTAAAATCTTTGATTCTTCAAAAGATAAGCCTCCGCCTCCATACTTTTCAGGCCATTCGGGAGTGCACCAACCTTTTGATACCATCGCATCAAACCATGCCTTGGAATCCCTTGAGGGAAAATTAATGCTTGAAGAAGCCCAGACTTGTTCAGAAACCGGCATTGGGGTTCTCATTGATTGGGGGCAATTCTGCTCAATCCAAGCATCCACCTCTTTTGTAAAACTATCTAATTTTTCTGTCATGTATTTATATCGAAAAAGAAAAAGTAACTGGGCCCGAATTAACCGAATGAATATCCATTTCTGCCCCAAAAACTCCTGACTGACAGCGAATAGGGGAATCAGTAAGCTTTTCTATCAATAAATTATAAAGAAACTTAGCCTTTTTAGTACCTGCCGCTCTATGAAAGCTAGGCTTATTTCCTTTATTAGTTACAGCTGCTAAGGTAAATTGACTAATAATCATAAGTTCTGCGTCTATCTCCTTTAAATTTAATGACATTATGCTGGTATCTCCTTGAAAAAAGGCAAAATTAGATATTTTAGAAATAAATTTATGAATAACATCTTCCATATCATCTTTCTCAAAACAAATAAAAACAAGGACACCTAGATTGATTGAAGAGTGGGTTTTTCCATCAATGCATACTTTTGCAGAAGAGACTCTTTGGGCTAATGCTTGCAAGGGAGAAAATCTTAGTTTTCTAGCCCTGAATTCCAGGCGCCATTTGCAGCAAGCTTATTCATTAAAGCCCTATGAGACAGTGCTTCTTGGGCTTGAGGAAGATTTTCTTCCTTTCCAAGCCAAGCTTTTAAAGATGGTTGCTGTAAGGCTCTTCCATAAGAAAAACTTAGTTTCCATGGAAAACCTCCAATCTTATTCATGGCATCTAAGTGAGCTGTTGCATCAATATCAGATTGACCGCCTGAAAGAAAAGTTACACCAGGAAGCTCTGATGGAACATTTTCTTTAAGACATTTAACTGTCATCTCAGCAACCTCTAGAACCGATGCTTGACTTTTTGCTGAGGACCCAGAAGTTACCATGTTAGGTTTTAGGATCGTGCCAGCAATATTAATCCCCTCATCTTTCAAGCATTCAAAAAGTGATTTCAAGGACTTACTAGTTACCTCGTAGCATCGTTCAATTGAATGACCGCCGTTCATTAAAACTTCAGGTTCAACCATTGGGACCATATTATTATCTTGAACAATTTTTGCGTATTTTGCCAAAGCCTGCATATTAGCTTTGATGCATCCATCTGAAGGGATCGAATCAGATATCTTGATTACAGCGCGCCACTTAGTAAATTTTGCCCCGAGTGAAAAATATTCCTTACATCTCTCATCCAATCCATCTAAACCTTGGGTGACAGTTTCCTCAGGAGAGGAATCCAGGGGCAAGAGTCCTTTGTCCACTTTTATACCTGGCAAAGCTCCTTGACTCTTAATTAATTCAATAAGTGGGGTTCCATCTTGGGCGCTTTGTCTTAGCGTTTCATCAAATAAAATAACACCACCAATGTTATCTTGGATCCCGCTTGATCTAAATAACATTTCCCTGTAATCACGCCTATTATTTTCAGTAGATTCAACACCAATAGAATCGAAACGCTTTCCGCAGGTTGGGTTGCTTTCATCTGCTGCCAGAATTCCCTTTCCATCTGAAACTATATATTCAGCTATTTCTTCCAATGTATTTAATGACATAGTTTTCTCCGTGTTAAAATTTAAAGTCCAGGGCAGATAATGATGGTAGCTCTTTTCCTTCCATAAATTCAAGGAAAGCACCTCCACCGGTTGAGCAGTAAGAAATATTGCTTTTATCTATAAACATCTTAATGGCTAAAAGAGTTTCCCCTCCGCCCGCTAAACTAAATGCGTTTGATGTTGCAATTGCATTTGCTAGGTCTTTAGTGCCTTTTGAAAAGGCTTTCTGTTCAAATACTCCGACAGGCCCATTCCAAATAATTTTTTTTGCAGAAGCAATCTTTTCCATTGCTGTTGGGCTAAGAATTTGATCAAGGATCATTTCATCGTCTTGAACAGAGGTAATCTTACAAATTCTTGTTTTATTAAAATCTATACTTTTGCTTACGATAACTTCTTCTGGTAACAATATTTTAGAGGTCTCGAGGAGTTCCTTTGCATGACTTAGCATCGAGTCCTCGCAAAGTGAAAGACCAATATTATTTCCCTGTGCCTTTAAAAAAGTATTCGTAATCCCGCCACCAGTCAAAACCTCATCTGAAATTTGAGACAAACTTTTAATTACTTCTAATTTTGAGGATGCTTTTGAACCCCCAACTATAGACAGTGTAGGAGATTCTTGAGAGCTCATTGCTTTTTTCAATGCATCTGTTTCATCTTCTAATAAAAGTCCAGCACATGATAGTTCTGAGGCTTTAATTGCTCCATAGGTTGAAGCATGAGCACGGTGGGATGTTCCAAAAGCGTCAAAAATATATACATCAGCCAAATTGGCTAGTTGGTTGGAAAGATCGCAATTATTTTCAAGTTCGCCAGATAAAAATCTTATATTTTCCATTAAACAAATGCCTTCATCAAAATTAACATCATCTAGAGATAGAAATAAAGGCACTTGTTTGCTTATAATTTCTCCAAGTCTTTTCGCTACAGGTAACAAAGAAAATTTTGCATCGATTGTCCCTGGCTCAGGCCTTCCAAAATGAGAGAGCAAAATTACTTTTGCATTCTTTTCTTCAAGATATTTTAAGGTGGGAATGATCGCAAGGATTCTAGTATCATCTAGCACTTCTCCATCTTTTACGGGAACATTTAAATCAACTCTTAGAGCAATTGTCTTGTTAAAGACATCTGTCTCGCCCAATTTTCTCATTTCGAAATTAATTTTTTTGCTTCGGCAACAACATTGTCTACTGTAAAACCAAATCTAACCATTAATTCATTTGCTGGTGCGCTCCCACCAAATGTATCCATACCAATAACAGCATCATTAAGGTTAATTAAACCTTGCCACGAATTGGGGTGCAAAGCCTCAACAACTAGTTTTGGTGTATCAGGAACTATCACACTATCTCTATATGCTTGGTCTTGAGAATAAAATTTATCAAGACATGGAATAGATACTACATTTACTTTAAATCCGTCTTCTTCTATCAATTTGGCGGCAGCGATAATTAGCTGGACCTCACTTCCTGATGCAATCAATATGATATCTATATCCTCGCTAGAAGAGAGCAAATATCCTCCTTTTTCAATTAACTTTATTTGTTCTTTTGTTCTTTGAACATGCGGAAGATTTTGTCTTGATAAAATTAAGCTGTGCGGAGTTCTCGAAGAAGTAATAGCTTCTTTCCAACCCACTGCGGTTTCCAGGATATCTGCTGGCCTCCAGTTATTTAAATTTGGAGTTGCTCTAAGAGTAACTAAGTGCTCAATTGGTTGGTGAGTAGGTCCATCTTCTCCAAGGCCTATAGAATCATGTGTATAAACAAAAATGTTAGGTATTTCCATGAGAGCTGCTAATCTGACAGCGTTTCTAGCATAATCCATAAAAACTAAAAACGTCCCGCCATAAGGTTTTATTCCACCATGTAAAAGCATTCCATTCATCATTGCGGTCATTCCAAACTCTCTTACCCCATAAAATATATGATTTCCTTGTGGGTTCTCAGGGAGCATTTTGGTACTGGCTGAAGAATAAGTATTATTAGAGCCAGTGAGATCAGCCGAACCACCAATAAGTTCGGGTAATTGCTGACAAAAGAAATTTAAACAAAC